>JAJBVU010000073.1 GCA_020859645.1 Eubacterium sp.
TTATTAAAATCATTATTTTAATGTAATGAAACAGTTAATGATTTAATTAATCTTTATTTATTACCCTAAACTGTCAACTCCCTGTAAACCGGTGGGTTTAAGGGCTTTATAACCGGCTGCTTATGCCGTACAAAAGGAGGAATTGCCATGGATCAGGAACAATATTCAACATATGGCAGACACAGTGAGGCGTTGAAAAATCTTAATGATTTACTCAGCGATATGAAAGCAAGACTGGGTTCGAGCCGTAACGAAGAGCTTATGAGCGCAATTGAGAATTTGGAAAGTCAAATTCAGAGTTTGCATAAGTCTGTCGAAAAAAGAGGAGAACAATTATTTGAACTAGACCAATATGAGCATCTTAAAAAGGAAAGATACGATACCAGAGATGGATACAGTGAAGCCAGAAGAGAATATAACGCTGTGTTCGAGGAGAATGTCAGACTGGTTGAGGGATATCGTAATGAAATCAACGAGCTTAATGAAAATATAGAAAATACTAAAGTGGCAATAGAGCCCTTGGAAGAAAGAAAAAATCAGCTTAAAAAAGAACGTGCTCAGCTTAATGAGGAGTTAAGGAATCTTAATGACGTTTATGATACATTGGAGGGTATGAAAAATAATGAAGCTGAAAATGAGACTGTGGTTCTGAATAAAGCTGAATTTTCGAAGGGAACGGAAATTCCGAATAAGCCTGAATTTCTGAATAAAGATCAACATAATGTTGATGAAAATTTTGATAGGAATAACCCTCAGACTTTGGGAGAATATGATTATCTTATAAATTTAATTGACGAAGCAATTGCCAATCACAACAGTCACATTGCTTCCGACAATGAAAGAATTGCAGATATAAACGAGCAGATGGAAATACCTGCCCGAATGGTTGAAATATACGGCAACCGTCTTAATAATATAAACGAAGGAATGAGAAAAAACAGTAAGAATATCGCCGAAATTGACAGGCAAGCCGATAAATTTGAAAGAATGGGGCAAAGCATAAAGGATAATGAGAAAATGATTGAGGAGTCCCTTGCCGGATTACAGGAGTCAGTGGGGGATTTGGAAAAATCAGTATCAGCCGAAGTAGAAGCAATGAATAAGGCGAAAGCCAAGGAAACAGCTGAAGCAGCTAAGGCAAAGGTTGAGGAAAGGGCTCAGACTAAGGCAATGGCTAAGGAAGTAGCTGAGGCAGCCAAGGTAAAAGCCGAGGAAAGGGCTCAGGCAAGAGCCGCCGAAAACGAGGTTAAGGCAAGGGCGAAGGAGGTAGCGGAGGCGGCTAAGGTAAAAGCCGATGAAAGAGCTCAGGCAAGAGCTGCCGCAAAAGAGGCTAAGGCAAGGGAAGAGGAACAGGCTCGGACACCGGCTGATATCGAGAGGGCAGAGAAGGCTCAGTTAGACCAATACAGAAAAAGGCTTACGGGAAAGCTTATGTTTGTAAATCTTTCCGACAAAGACTTAAAGGAGCTGAATGCTTATAAAAAGGGCTTTGAAAGCAGTATCAGCGAATTTCAAACAAGTTTGGACACAAGCCTTGCACAGGCTCGTGATCCGGCACAAAATAATCTCACCGATGTAAAAAGCAATGTCAGCTATGTTAAATCGGTGCTTGATGATATAGAAAACAGTTTTCGTGAGGAGCTGCAAAAGGATAAAAAAATACTCAAAGACAAACAAAAAGCCGCTAAAGAACTTTCTGACAAATATGAAAGAGAAATAGCTAAGCTTGAGAGGGAAAAGGAATCCCTTATGAAAGACAAGAATAAATTGTCTGATGACAGATATGAGCTTAGAGATAAAATAAGAGAAAATGAGGCAAGGGTAGTTAACAGACACGGCAGGTTTGCTTTTGTTTTGAATATGAGACGGGATAAAGAGGAAAGGCTGAATAAGGAGTATGACGAAAAATCCGAACAGATTGAACAAATTGAAAGAGAAATTGATGAAAAGAGAAAGACAGCTAAAGAAGCTATTGCCGACGTAAGGGGTCAGTCTATAAAAATCGATGAAAAAGAAAGAATAATAAATGCCGCACTTAACCCGATGAAGGATAAAATCAAAGCAATAAATACGGCGGTTAATGCAAAGGAAAACCAAAAAGAAAATCAAAATGAGAATAATAAGGAAAATGTAGTCGAAAGGTCTGTTGATGAGATAATGGAGCAAAGAGGTCTTTCAACGAACAAACAAGGCAAAACTCCTGCTTATAATCAAAAAAAGTCTCCCTCATTACAAAATCAGCTGAATTAATTATAAAGCTGCTTTGATATAATGGTGTTTATACCCTAAGGAAAAGAATAACAGCTGTTTAACGGTTGCGGAAATCACCGCAGTTGAACGGCTGTTATTTGTTTTTTTATTCGTGCTTGAAGTTTGTAAATAAATGTGTTAAATCATATTTATAGTGAATTTTATTGCGGCGGTTTTTAATTAAAGTTATATTGGCTGATTATAAAAAGGGGAGAAAATTTATTATGAAAAAAATCAGGAATATCATATTTTTTATACTGATAAGTACACTGCTTTGCTCCTGTGCAGATTTGGTTTCCCGTATACCGACCTACACTGAGGATGACGAAAAAATGTACAAGGCACTTGTCGATATTAACGAACAGGAATTTATAGAAGCCGTTAATGAGGGAGCCGATCCCAACAAATTTGAAACAAGTCACGGAGGCACATACTCACCTTTGGTTTATGCAGTAAACAGCAAAGAAGGAGCGATAATTGACAGACTGATTCAAACTATTTTGTGCTATGATATAGACCCTAATATGACAGATCCTTCTTTTTTGGGTTTGTCGGATAAGATTGTGTTTGAAAAAATTTTATATGACATCACTGTTTTTTACGCACTTTTGCCCAAGGTCGATTTGGATACATACGGCGAAGAAATTATTGACACCATGATAGATGAAGGATGTCCTGTGGATTATTACGTATCTCTAATTGAATACGGGGCGGTTGTTACTGAAAATAACATCAATAATTTAGTTGACAAAGTAAGAGACAGGTTAAAGCGCTACAGCATAAATTCTTATTGTAATATATTGCCCGGGATTGATTCTCTTTATGTTTTAATAAATAATTATGACGGCAGCTCCGACAGCAATTTGCTTAAGGCGTTTAACGGCACATTTTCAGAGAATGATGAATGTGACGAGGATCTTGTTTTATACGGGATAGCGGCGGCGTGCGGAAGTGATATTTTGGCAAAGCATATAACAGAAGATACGGATATAGATTACTTACTTAGAATTGCGGTAATGTGCGGAAATATTGACAATATCGATTATCTGGTTAAACAGGGTGCAAATTTAAGATTTATAGAAGAAAAAACATATATGAACGTTTTAAGGTATGCAGTATTGTACAGCACTGTTGATACTGCCGAATATGTTTTGTCCTTAAACAGCGAAGATGTAAATGACTGTCTTTATTATGCCGCATACAATAAAAATTTCGAAATGGTAAAGCTGTTAATAGACTACGGCGCCGATGTAAATTATGAAAAGGCTTTCACAGCTGCCGTATACAGTACCCCTGAAATAATCAAATATTTTATAGATAAGGGCTGTGATTTGAACAGGCGTTCGGAAGGTCTTAACGAAAGACATATCTTGGATATGTTCGGTATAAGCGATACAGACTCAGTTAAATATGCTCTACAGTTTTGCGACGGGCTCAGTGAGAATGAAATGCTTATAGCTATTGATAACTGTGTGACCTACGGCGACCTTGAAACACTGGAATATTTAAAGGAGCTGGGAGCAAATGACTTTAATACTCCCTTTATGTATGAGGGCACAACTTACAGATATGAGCAAACTCCCCTTGAAACAGCTGTTAAGTTCGGGTATTTTGACATTGTTAAATTCCTTGTTGAAAACGGAGCCACAGCAGAATTATTATCGGAAGAAGAGTTTTACGGTACATTTATATATGATATACAGCGCAGCAATGATATTTGCAGCTATCTGATTGAGAAGGGCATAATTGACGAAGAGGACATTGAAGAAGCCCAACGCAGAAGAGAACAGTCTGAAGCTGACAGCGGAGCTTTGTAATGCCTTTGGGATTTGAAAAAAAGTAAAAATAATAACACAAGGAGGAAAAATTATGAGCAGGAACAGTTTATTTTACAGATTTACGGTATTTTTTGCGGTTTTTGTTATGCTGTTTTCGGCGGTGAACTTTAACACAGTTACGGTGAAGGCTGAAGAAAGCTTAGTTATATTACTGCAGATTGACAACTCCGTAATGATGGCAAACGGAACCGAAAAGGAAATTGACGAGGGCAGAGGCACAACCCCTGTTATTATCGGCGGCAGAACTCTTGTACCTATTCGAGCCGTTATTGAGGAATGCGGCGGAACCGTAGAGTGGGACGGGGCAAGTCAAACCGCAGTTTTAAGCTATAACGGTGATGAAATCAGGCTTATTATAAATTCCACAACAGCCTATTTAAATGATGAAAGCAAAGCCCTTGACACTGCACCGCAGATTATTAACGGCAGAACTATGCTGCCTATAAGATTTATTGCGGAAAGCTTTAATTTTAATGTGGGCTGGGACAGCAAAAATTCCGTTGTTATAATAACAAACAGCGATAATGTCAATGAGGTGGAAATTCCCGACAGCTGGAAAGGGGCGGCTGAAGCGGAACAGCTAACCTCCTTAAGCGGCACATTAAAGGTTCATTTTATAGACGTAGGGCAGGGGGACTCTATTTTTATTGAGCTGCCCAACAATGAGACTATGCTTATAGACGCAGGACCCAAAACGGGAATTGTTCCCGGCTATATAAAGAGCTGCGGTTACAGCAGTATAAATTATGTTGTAGCCACCCACCCGGACGCAGACCATATCACCGGAATGGCTGAGGTTTTAAATACCTTTCCTGTCGGTACATTCTATATGCCCGAAAAGGAGCATACAACACAAACATTCGAAAATATGATTGACGCTGTTGCAAACAACGGCTGTGAAGCGGTTTATGCTTTGGCAGGCAAGACAATTATAGACACAGAGGGGCTTAAGGTTTATTTTGTTGGTCCTGTTAAAATTTATGACGACAACAACGCCTGCTCCGCAGTGGTTAAGCTTGAATACAATCAAACTTCATTTTTGTTTACGGGAGACGCCGAGGAAACCTCGGAAAACGACATGATTTCCGCAGGCTATGACTTAAGTGCGGATATATTAAAGGTTGGTCATCACGGCAGCTCTTCCTCTACCTCCGCAGCCTTTGTTAAGGCAGTAAGCCCCAAAGAGGCAATAATTTCCGTAGGGGCGGACAACAGCTACGGCCACCCCACAGCGGAGACATTAGCGGTTTTAAACAGCGCCGGAGTTAATATTTACAGAACCGACGAGGTGGGAACTATCGTAATAACCTCCGACGGCGTAAACTACACCATAGACAAGCTTAAGTCCACAGTTGAGGCCAACGCACCCCCAAGCAGCGAAAGCGAAACGGCTTTTGAAGAGATTCAGCAGGCTCAGACAGAAACGAGCGAAGCAGTAAGCAGCGGAAACGACAGCGAGGTTGTTTACATAACAAACACAGGGTCGAAATATCACAGGGCGGGCTGTTCTTATCTTAAAAGCTCATCTATAGAGACAACTGTAGGGGAAGCCAAAAGCAAGGGCTTAACGCCCTGCTCAAGGTGTAATCCGCCGGAGTAAAGAGGGAAGATTAAAATGAAGGTTATAATAGACAGATTTGAAAATGATTTTGCGGTTGTGGAGCTTGAGGACTTAACCACCGTTAATGTTCCCAGGGCTATTATTCCGGCTGACGCCAAGGAGGGGTCGGTTCTTTCAATAAGATGTGATGAGGAGGAGACAGAGAAACGGCGAAGGAAGCTTAAAAGTAAGATGAATGCTCTTTTTTCCTGACAGATATAACAATGATATTATAAAGCAATTCGGCAAAACCTATAAACAACCAAAATTTCGGGAAAATTTTTGATGATTTTATTCCCCAAAGCAGATATACACAAAGACAACCGAAACAAAAAAATTAAAAATTGTGCATATTTTGTATTGCAAAATAGTTTTGATTATTGTATAATAAAATAAATGCCGTTGGAAAGACGGATATTACAAATCTTTGTCGGTTTCAAGCGGCGCATACTATGATAGGAAACTGTTTAAATGGCGGAAGCCCGATTATATATTAAGGAATGGATTATATGAACACTAATGAGAGACCAAATAATATAAATTTAAACAAAAGAACTTCGGCAGCTCAGGATGCCGATGTTATAAACTTAGTTGAACTTGCCAAGCAACTGTTTACGCCCAGGAATGTTATTATTATAGTGCTTGTGGGTATGTTTGCCGGTATATTCAGCTTTCTGTATTCGAAATATGCTATGCCTGAGCTTTATACCTCCTCGGTTATGGTTTATGTCAGCAACAACAGCTCAATTACCATAAGCGACGGTATTGATTCTCAAACCATAACAGGCTCAAGAGGACTTGCAGAATCAGGCGTTATTATTTTAAAGTCTGATTATGTAATGGAGCAGGTGGGAGACGAGCTTATCAGCATATATGCTGATAACATGGAAAAGCTTGAGGACAACTTTATTTTATATGAAACAAGCTCCGGAACTGTTAAAATTAAGCCCGGTTCACTGGCTGCATGCTATACCGTTGCACCTATAGATGAAACAGAGGTTCTGAGTATTACGGCGGTTACAAAAAGTCCCACTCTTTCCGCAGATTTATGCAACATTTTGGCTGAGGTTGCTCCTGAGTCTTTAAAAAGCGTTGTAGGCGGCGGTACTGTCGAGGCTATAGGCGAGGCTCAGATCCCCACTCAAAAATCTTCCCCCAATAACACCAAAAATGCCCTTATGGGCTGTATAGCGGGGGTTGTTATAACAGGAGGCATTTTTGTTTTCTTAATTCTTATGGATAATAAGATAAGAAATTCGGAAAGCTTTAAAGCCAAATTTGACTATCCCGTTTTCGAAGAAATTCCCTACATAGAAAGCGAAAAAACAGACGGAAAGAAGAAAATAGGGTTAAAGAGGCATAATAAAGAGGACGATGACGACCTTATGAACGGAATCGACTCCATGCAGAGCTTCAGACTTTCCGAAATATTCAACACTTTGGGCAATAACCTTATGGTAGCTCTTACTATGAATGATGAAAAGGTTGTTGTTGTTTCAAGTCCCGACGAAAATGACGGAAAGAGTACTGTTTCGGTTAATCTTGCCTGCGCCATGGCTAAGCTTGGCAAAAAGGTTCTTCTTATAGATATGGACTTAAGAAAGGGCTCTCTTCATAAGAAAATCAAAATGGCAAACAAAAACGGCGTAATAGACATAATAGGAAAAAATGCAGATTTTGACAGCTGTGTTAAAAAGAATGTGGCAAGCGGCTTAGATGTTCTTTTAACCGGCGGAGTTTCACCTAACTCAATGGGTATACTCTCCAGTAAAAAGACAAAGCTTCTTATAGATAAATGCAAAGAAAGATATGACTTTGTGGTTATTGACTCTCCTCCCGTAAATGTAGTAGGAGATGCCTGTGTTATTTCACAGTATGCCGCAGGTATGATAATTGTAGTCAGAGCTAACAGTACAAGCTTTGATGACATTAAAAAGCTTATTGAAAATGTCAGACTTGCAAACGGCAAGATAATGGGCTTTGTTATTAATTTTGCCGAGCTGTATGCAAAGGGCTACAGCTATTATAAGCGTAAGGGCTACGGTTATGGCTACGGCTACGGCTATTACGGAGCTGCTAAAGCTGTAGCAGAACAGCAGAACAAACAACAGCCTAAGAATAATGCCAAAGCATAAACACATATAGATTATCAAAGCAGCTGAGTTTACTGCTTCCGGCATAGCGGTAAGCAATGTTTGTTTAACCACCCCCTTACATGTTATAAGAACAAAAAATAAACTCAGCTTCACAATTTGCACCAAAAGCCAAAAGAAAAGCAAGCCGGATGTGTACAAAATGCACAAAAGCGATTGGACGATTTATCTTGCCTAACGCAGGAATAATGGGCAGATAGGCTGAAAATCTGATTTTCTTCGATACCATTACGTGTCATTAACACAAAAAATATTTAAACTTTTTTGTTGGTACAAATAGACAAAAATGCAGACATATTTTTGTAAAAATTAGCAAATGCTGTGAGTTAATAAAAATATCTGCGGCAAAAGCTGCAGAACTGATTAATAACTATTTTTCACAGATGAGATTTTGGGAGGAACTAATTAAAAATGAATATTGAAAAAAATGCTTCTCTTGAAATCCAAATACAGGGTCATAATGCTGTCCGCTTTAATACATACGAAATAGAAGAGCTGCTGACGGAGGGAGATGTGTGATTATGAAAAATAAAAATAACGACTCTCTGAAAATTGCAATGTTAGGGCATAAAACCGTGCCGGCAATGGACAGCTCACGAGTCGGCATAGAAGCAGCAGTTGAAGAGCTTGCTCTCCGCTTGGTAGAAATGGGCTGTGAAGTGACCTGCTGCAACCGAACAGGCTGCGACAACGGTTGTCTGAAAGAGTACAAAGGCGTAAAGCTAAAACCTGTTCCCACCTTCAAGCGCAAAGGCTTGGCGGCAATGACATCATCTTTCTTTGCCACGGTTATGGCAGCTTTCGGAGGCTATGACATAATTCACTTTCATGCCGAAGGTCTCTGCTTTTGGATATGGATAGGGTTATTATTTTTATAAGTTTAAATAACAGTCTCAAGCAATTATAACTAACAGATATTACAGTTGTTTAGATGATAGGAAAGAAAAAATGTATATTATAGATTTATTTCAGAGGTTTTAAATTTAGGAGGAATTCGTAAATATTATGAGAGATTATTTAAATAGCTCAAATAACTATATAGAATACACACCTATATATAAATCAAATATATCTGTGAAAGCGGAGTATAGACGGTTAATAAT
>JAJBVU010000193.1 GCA_020859645.1 Eubacterium sp.
TAATAAATGATTTTAATGCCTAAATTTTTTGAAAAAGAAAATGGAAGGGAATCTAAAGTTAGGGTATAATGTTCTCAATGGACTGGAAATCAATCCGGAAAATGTAGTGGTCATACCGGTGAATTGGTCGAAATAATTAATAATTTTGCAAAATAGGTTGCCATTTGTTAAATTTTGTGATAAAATTAAAATAGTATTTTTATAAGGGGGATTATGAGTGAACGATGGATATGATTCTGGCGATTTTGACTCGACAGATGTTTCGAATAGTTCCAACACAGATGCAGGTGATACATCTGACAATATAAGCGTTAGAGATACCGGAGATACAGAAATTAGTGTTGAAAGTGGTCCCCTGGAAATCAGCACAGGTGAAGTTGAGACTGCTAACTTGGAAAGTCAAAATGTATCAGCTTTTGATTTAAATAATGAGGCGATAAGCCTTTCGCCTATTGAAGACATTGAAATATCCGCTGATTCTTCGGAAAATTCTGAAATTGAGGAGACAAACGAAATTTCTGCTGAAACGGCAAGAAATAGTTTTTCTGAGATAGGAAAGGCTGAAAATCTCACAACCGAAGAAAAAGTTTCTTCTATGCAAAAAATATACGAGACATTATCTCCGGAAATGAAGAGTGAGGTAACTGTCCCTGCAAAGGCTGAATTTTTAAACAAAGAACAACCATTTGATAAAGATGGAAGACCGAATTATAACTGGGAAGGAAACATGGGTTTTGAAAGCCCGCCGCAGCAGACTACTCTAAAAGAAGGTATGACTATTGATAGATATGGTTCGGAGCAAGGTAATTACGTTTGTGAAGTAAAAAACGGAGTTCCGCAGGATTATAATTCAAGAGCTCTTCCATATCTTGAAAATCCGGAAATGTATCATCAGTATGAAGTTGTGAAAAGTATGGATGATTTTTCTCAACGAATTGAAAATTTGTCTGTTGAGGAAGTTCAAAATATTGAAATACAAAAGGATTTACAAAAGCCGGAAGAGGAACGTCGAACGGAGGACCAAATCAAAAGCGATGCACAGGAACGCTATATCAATATTCAATATGATGTTCAAACTTCGATTAATAGGGCAAACCAGATGGCAAAAGATAATGGTTGGGATGTGAATTATCAAGGGGCTGTTTCGCTCAAGGGTGAAATTAAAGAATGTTTTTCATATACAGATGAAAATGGCAATGAAGTAAAAATGGGAGGCGGTGAACAAATCGCTTTGCCGGCAAGTGTTGACACATTAACATATCTTGGATATTTGGAGGAAAAAGCATGATAAAAACTCTATCGGATTTAATGAAAGAAAACGGCATCGCAGGATTAAGAACATATAAGATTGCAGAAAACGAGATGTATAAAGCTGCAAACGTCATAGGATATGTTAAACGGGAAGATAAATGGATAATTTACGATTTTGATGAGCGGTGTCAGATGTCGGTATTTAATGAGTATAACTCAGAGGAAGAAACGATAAACGAATTATTTAAAATTGTAAAGTCGTTTTATTCTTTGGGCAGATAACAGGGGGGAGTGGTAATGATTTTGCGCAAATTTAAAACAATTCTTTTGTGCGTGCTGTTGATTTTAAACACGATGTCAGGAGTATTTGCTGCTGAGATTGATGGAAAGGATGAGTATAAGCCTTTAGATATGGTTGTTATTGTAGATACTAGTGGTTCAATGAACTATTCTGACTCTACACATATGACATCATCGGCAATTAATATGCTTGTGAATATGATGCCGGCAGAAGATAGCAGAATAGGCATTGTCACATTTAACACAAAACCAACATCAGTTACAGTGGATAGTTCAGGAAATCCGACACTGTTGGATTTAAGCAACTTGGACAATGTAAAGAATATAAGAGAAAAAGTCTCAGAGATTGTATACAAAGGCGATACGGGCATAGGTAATGCTGTTAAGATGGCGACAGATATACTCGCCGAAAATTCAAAAGATGACTCTAGACAGAAAGCCATTATATTGTTTACTGACGGTCTTGATGATTTTGGAGCCGATCAGCTTAGCTTGGCTAAGTGTAAAGAAAATCAAGGAACAGCGGTTCAATGGGCTACAAATAATGATTGCCCAATATACTGTATAGGTTATAATTATCAAACATCGTCCGGAGCCAATTCGATGGGTGAAAATGGCGAAGGCATAACAAAGCTTGAAAATATATCCAAACCGACTAATGGGCAAGCAAAGGCAATAACGAGCATTGATGAAATAGAAGATATGTTCATTAATATGTTAGCTAATATATGTGATTTATATTATAAGGTAATAGAAACTGTGCCTGGAGATGGACAACGACATGAGGTAAGTATTCCGATCAGTCCGGAGGTAATTGAAGCAAACATTAGGATAACATGTCCTACCAATGAGGCATTATCAAAAGGAGAAATTGAATTATATAATCCCAATAATGAAGAAGTGGCATTGCAAAATAGCAGCGGAGTCAGATATGATGCTGATGCAACAGCTGCAAGTATAAAAGTCTTATCTCCAAAAACAGGAACGTGGAAATTGGTTCTTGATGGAGTAAACAGTGAAGAAATTAAAATTGGATTGCTTGAGCACTATGAATTGGGTATTGTAAGTAAACTGACATTGCCCGATGGGAATCCGCAAGATACCGCATATGTTGGTGATCAGATAGGTGTACAAGCTTACTTAACTACGGATGGTATACAGATATCAGATGTTGCAATCTATGAGACAATTAAAGATGCGAGAGTAATTGTTACGCCAAGAGCTGCACCTGAAAATGAGAAAGTGTATGCGCTTAGTTTTGATGGAACAATCTACACCGGAAGTTTTACAATTCCGCAAGAGAGTGTGTATGATGTCACCGTTGAAATTGAATCCGAAAGTTTCATCCGTTCTGACAATTTAGTGATACAATCGGGTAATCATCCACTGGTTTTAAACAAAGAATTTGAAGACGTAAAATTAAACAAAAACAAGCAAATTGTCGTAAAGGATATTTATACATATGTTTCTGATATTGAACAAGATACAATCACAGCTCAAATCACGAATTCAACTGATCCTGATATGGCAAATGCAGCAATTAAAGATGACACTATTGTGATCGATGGTCTTAAATGGGGAGCCACAAATGTTACCGTCACTTTTACGGATGAACAAGGCAATGTTGTGAACTCTACATTTAAAGTCTCGGTGAATGACCCGGTCATGCTATCGATATACATTGGAATTTTCCTGTTAATTGTTATACTAATTCTTTTACTGCTATATTGGCTGTATAGAAAAACTTTTAAAATAACCGGTAAAGTTAGAGTTTTAAAGTTAGCTGAAGCAGTTGATAATAATGGAATGGAACCTGACATTTGCAAATTGTTGTTTGAGAGTAATTATAGCTTTGATATGACAGAAAGACCAAAGAAATCTAAGCGATTCGGTGAATTTAAGACTGCATCAGACAAAGGAGACTTTGGAACGGCAGAAACAGGTTTTGTAAACACAAACGGAGGCCTTAGAACGACAAAAACGGGTTTTGGAAGTCTAAAGGGCGGATTCGGTTCTTCAACAGGAGGATTTACTACATCGGACAGCGGACTTGGAAAACAAAATTCCGGATTTGGTAAATCAAATGGAGGTTTTTCAAATAATAGCGGTGGCGGTTTTAGCTCAAGCAAAGGTGAATTTGGAAATCCAAGGTCAACTTTTGGTACTCAGCCCGAGGAATTTATTGAAACAGTTGATGACAGTAAATTCAACGGAGAAATGGAACTGGCGGTAATCTTAGAAAATGAGCAAAATTTGTTTAAAGTTTTGGAGGCTTTTGCTGGTAAGTATGAAAAATATATGACTACAAACGGAACGGTAGAAAGTCAAAAAGCAAAGAACATAAAGAGTTTTATCAATCAGCTTTCGATGTTAAGAGATGCCAAAATAGTTGGTTCAAGTGCAGGGCTTAGAGGAATACAGATAAAATTACCTAAAAAAGTTCCGATAAAGTCTCATAGCCTCAAGATTGAACGATTTAAAATTAAAACAAATGTTAATAATGGTAAGTTTGTTACTATTAAACTTTCGATTCCTTTAGGCGAAGAAAAAGGCAAGAAGTTGTGTTATTATTTAGAAGTTGAATATAAGAATTAATAGGGAGGAGAATATAAAATGGCTATAACTGATGCAGAAATAAGAGCTTTGCAGAGAAACCTTAAAGAATTGTCTTCAAAAGAGGACGGAAGCTTAGTCAGGCGAATTATTAAATCTAAGTTTTCGGAAACCGGAACAGTTCTTTTTGTAGGACTTGGCGGTATGGGTTCAAAAACTATCAATGAGATCAAAAAGATTTATGCTAAAGAGTTTGTTGGTTCCGGTCGTGTTGAATTTTTAGCTGTTGATACTGCAGAACAGGATTTGAATGAAATTACCGTTGGCACAGAAGGCGGATATGTAAAGACGGACGAACAGTTCAAAATTTTTGATAACAATGCAATACATCTGTTAGAAAATCCTCCCGAAGAAGTAAGGGCTTGGTTAGGCAATTTGCAGCCAAGACCGATTGATAATACCGGCGCTCAGGCTACCAGACAAATCGGTAGAATTATGCTTTGCGGTACGCAGAAGTATATGGATTTAAAATCTGCTGTTTCAAACAAAATTAGAGCTTTAAGAGATGTTGACTCTGATATAACACATCCTACACATGTTGTATTAGTTGCCGGTATTTCGGGCGGTACAGGCAGTGGTACCTTTATTGATGTAGCTTATATGATAAGAGATATATTGACATATTATGACAATTTGATGATACCGACTAAATTATGGGGTTGTTTCTATACTCCCGATGTTCAGAAAACTGTTCCTGAAATTGCAGGCGATCCTGTAAAGTGGACAAACTTAAGAAGAAATGGTTATGCAGCATTAAAAGAACTTGATTATTTTATGACTAACGGAAGTCATGTTGTTGGAGTTCCTACTGTTTATACATTGCGTGCTCCCGGAGGCATAACGGTTACATCTTCGAAACCTATTTTTGATGAAGGTTGTGCATTTATCGTATCGCCCAATACTATGAATACAGATGTTATGGACATTGTTGCCGCTACAGCACGTAGCTTGATATATATGCATCAAGATGTATCTAATGTGGCCGGAAATATGCAATCAATATTAAGCTCGTATTCCAATGCACCCGGTAATGTGCCTACATGGTTAGGACTGCATGTTGGAGTTCCATCAGATGTTTCAAAAACACCTGATGCTGCCGGTATCGATAACACAAACTATCCGGCATTTATGAATTACAAATATTCATCTTTCGGATACAATTCAGTGTATTTTCCAAGAGATGAGATGATGGCATACTGTGCTAATATGGTTTTGACAAAGGTAATTGACCAGTGGAAAAACATCGATTTGCTTAATCAGGAAAATGTGGCAGCGTTTGCAAGTGACCATAGCATTGCAACGATTGAACAAATTGTGGCTGCTATTAAAGATATTATGATAAGCAACGGTTATAATGAATCTGACCTTAGAATTGATAAAGTAAAAAATGCACAGTACTGGCCTAAAGTTATTGGCGGCGGATTTCTTGGAAAAGTTAGCGGCACAAACAATACAATGGAGTGTGCTAATTTAAAAGCTAGTGATAAGTTCGGTGAGTTTGATACTTCGGAAGCTTATAATATAATAGTTGGAACAATCGCTAACAGCGTTATTAACGAGCTTAATTCAAGGAATTTTATGAGCAAGTATGGCCCGTTCTGTTGTATAGCAATTTTAACGGGTTACGGCGATATTGAAGGCTGCTGTGATAATTTTGACACTCTTATAGGTCAGTTGAATCAAGTAAAAAAGGCGAGCAATGAACATCTTGATGAGGTTATGACAGCCATGCAAAACGAAGCCTCAAGACTTGAAGCCGATCATAACCCGACGGCAAAAGAAATAGAAGTGTTCATTGATGCGTGTCACGAATACTCAAAGGCTTGCATTGAAAACGGAATATACAATAATTTCCTTGAACCTGTAATTTTAGGCGTAAAAGAAAAGTTAAAAGAATTTAACAATGAGACTTTTGAAATTTTTGTACCTGTTATGGAAACTTTAACAGCTATGCTTAATGATGATGCCACAATTTTTGTTAATTCAAATCATAGGTATTATGCCGGCGGGCAAAGTTTTGGAATGGATGCTTATGGAATTTTGAAATCTCAAGCAAAGAAACAACAGTTTGAACAAGTGCTGGGTGCAGGTGTCAGCGAAAGCGCTGAATCAGTTGCAAATAGGTTTGCAACCAGTATGTTTGATGCCAATTCAAGAGAGAGATGGATAAGATTTAGAGAAAGCCCTGAAGAACTGGCAGATGAGATTAGAAACATTTTCTCTGAATTCTTTACACCATTTGTAAACAATCTTTTGGAAAAGTTTATGGTTTTGGCTTATAACAACAACGCTTTATTGAATTTAAACGCGGAAAGACTTGACGAAATTTGGAATGCAACACCAAATACCCCGGATGCAGCAATAAGAGATACGGCCATTAATATAGCTGCTACTCAGATTGCAAATCAGTTAAAGAATGGCAGCTCTGTTTTGACAAGCTATGAGAATGGTCAAGGTGTTTTAGATGAGTTGTCCACAGTTAATATGCTTATGCTTTTGGATGCAACTCCTACTCTTAATAATGCAATTAGAGCACAATTTGGCGGTACAAATGTTGCGGTTGGTTTAATTGGAAGTGAATGTAAATCTGTAATTAAAGCAATTAGATTCACTCTACCTATTGCACTTCCGCTTATAAAGGAAATGAAAGATTTTGCTCAACAGTATTATACCTTATCAGTGGATGAAGGTACTGCCTCAGGGAGACATCTTGATGAAAGAAGTCAGGGTTGGGTTGAATACCTACCTGAATTGTATGGTGTTGACACTGTAGATTATTACGTTTCAAATAAGGGAAGAAATGATTTAGCCATTTCATATCCTACTGACAGATATAACCAGCCGATAAATAATGACAAACAAATGTATGCGAAAATTCGTGAAGCCGTTGAATATGGTTTATCTATGGGATATATTTTAGAATCTACCAATACTGCAGGTGTGCCGGTAGGATATAAGATTTTAAATATTACCGAAACAAGAGATAATTATGAATCTTTGTTTGCATCGTATAAAAATATGCTCGACAATCATGAAAGTACAGACTGGACAACTGCACTTGTTCGTGTTTCCGGTACAGGAAATATTACATATGATTATATTGAGTTATGTTGCGACAACACTTCCTTACAAGGCAGAATATTAGCTAAACCGGCAACTCCAAATGATTTGAAGAATCTTTACAGGGTAGTTCGTTCAAATATGAGGCTTGAAAAAATAGTACTTGGAGCCAGAGATAAATATGCTAAGCTGTTTGAACGTTTACACAATATGAAAGTTTATTCCGAAAGAATGAATACCTTTACCAATATGATTGTGTATGATGTTATCAAGAATGATGAGGTAAGTAAAAAATGGACATATACTTACAGTGAAACATCAAACAGTAAAGATTTGTTCGTGTATACGGCACAACGTAATTATTTGGATATAGTGTCTAATGTATTTCATGCATTTGTTTCTTTCTGTGAGAATGTTAATGAAGAAATGTATAGTGTTATATGCCAGTATATTGACAGATTAAACGTAGCCGGAAAAAGAGATTTGAAAAATCGTGATCTTATGGTGAAAACAATTAACGGAATATTAGCTGATTCAATATTTACCAATCCCGTAGAAAGTGAAAGAATTAAAAACATCAATGCACTGAGAAACGGTTCAGATGAAAAATGCTACAGATTATTATATGATATGCCGGTGAAATACGACGAGGCTTATAGCGTATACAACAATCTTGTTAATTTCTATAATGAACTTAAAGAAAGATTAAATCAAATTAGAGATTAACATAGTTGAAAAGGCCGCATGAATATGCGGTCTTTTTCTCAATTAAGATAACGATAATATGGGAGTGGTTTAAAATGAAGAAGGATTACATAAAACATATGTTATACAGCGGGGTAATAGGCATCATTTTTTGGGTTGTTGGAGAAGTGATGTATGATTTGTTGACCAATAAAATATGGCAACCGTTAGGAATTGCTACATATTTTTGTATATTTGCCATTATTATGATTATCGGTATGTATCTGCTGGCGATATTTAGAGGGGACTATAATAAGGCTATAGATAAAGGAGCAAAACCTATTTCTGATAATCTTGGCACTATATTTTTGCTGATCATCGTTTTCTTCTTATCTGCCGGAATATTTGAATTTTTATATGAACTTGGAGGAAAATCTATTATCAATGAACCAACTTCATATGTTTTTTTTGATTGATGATTCGGGTTCGATGAGTGGTAATGATCCGAATTGCGAACGCGCAACAGCAATAAAAAAGATTATGGAAAATAAAGATGTGAATTTTCCTTATTCTGTATATCGATTTACAGATGAGAGTCAACTCTTAAAAGAAATGGGACCATACAGTCAAGATGATAGTTATCAATTTGATTCTAATGGAAGTACAAATATAATTGGTTCTATAAATACTGTTTTGGATGAAATTATTGCAAATAAATCAATGGATGACAGCCCTCGTATCATGCTTGTTAGTGACGGTTCATCTTCATCTCTTGGTGCAAATTCTGTTATAGATAGGTGTAATGATAATGGAATTTCTATAAGCTCAATCAGCTTTGGGAATTTCTTTGGAAATTCCTTGCTAAATAAATTAGCAACAAGGACAGGCGGAGTATATGTTGAAGTAGAAAATATAGATAATCTTTATAATGAAATGCAGACTGCAATAACATCGAATGCAAGTAGAAATCTTGTATCAGAAAGATTTATGCTAAGTTTAAATTGGTTATATG
>JAJBVU010000217.1 GCA_020859645.1 Eubacterium sp.
GGAGAAAAGAAATGGACTATAAGAAAATTGCTGCAGAAAAACACGCAGAATGGAAGGGCAAAATCGAAATTAAGGTTCGCTGCCCCATAGAAACCCCCGACGATCTGTCAATCGCCTACACCCCCGGCGTTGCGGAGCCCTGTCTTATGATAAAGGCTGAACCCGACAGAGTGTGGGACTTAACCGCTAAGCACAACACCGTCGCCGTAATCACAGACGGAACAGCCGTTTTGGGCTTAGGCAACATAGGCGGCGTGGCAGGTATGCCTGTTATGGAAGGAAAGTGCGTACTTTTCAAGGAGTTCGGCGGAGTTGACGCAATACCCCTTTGCGTTTCGGCTCTCAGCCCCGATGAGGTTGTAAAAGCAATTTCTATGTTTGCAGACAGCTTCGGCGGTATAAATTTGGAGGATATAGGCGCACCCCGCTGTTTCGAAATTGAAGAAAAGCTTAAAAAAGCCACAAATATACCTATTTTTCACGATGACCAGCACGGAACCGCCGTTGTTGTTCTTTCGGGCATAAGAAACGCCCTTAAGCTTACAGGAAAAAAAGCCGAAGAAAGCAAAGTCATTATGTCGGGAGCCGGAGCCGCCGGAACAGCTATTGCAAGGCTTCTTTTAAAGGCAGGCTTTAAGGATATAACCCTTTGCGACATAAACGGCATTGTCAACAAAGAAAACAACTACGCCGACCCCTATCTTCAGTCTTTGGCTGAGGTCACAAACCCCAGAGGTCTTAAAGGCACTTTAAAGGACGGCGTTAAAGGGGCAGACATTTTCATAGGCGTTTCAGCCCCCAATCTTTTAACCGAGGAAATGATTAAATCAATGAATACGGATCCTATAATTTTCGCTATGGCGAACCCTGTTCCCGAGGTTATGCCCGACGTGGCTTTAAAAGCCGGAGCAAAGGTTGTGGCAACAGGCCGTTCGGACTATCCCAATCAGATTAACAATGTTTTAGCCTTCCCGGGTATCTTCAGAGGGGCATTGGACGTAAGGGCAAGCGACATTAACGAAGAAATGAAGCTTGCGGCAGCCGATGCAATTTCAGCCCTTGTCAGCGAAGAGGATCTGAAAAACGGAATTATTATCCCTTCGGCATTTAACAAATCAATGTCGAAAAATATTGCTGCGGCAGTAGCCGAAGCCGCAAGAAAGTCAGGAGTTGCAAGAATTTAATGTATTACATAGACCCCGAAAAGCTTATGAGCTTTACCCCTGTTTCAAATTCATTTATCGACCGCTATTTTGGGGCAATCGACCCCAACTACATAGCTGTTTATATCTACATAGCAAGGCAGTCTCTGAGGGGGAAGCTCCCCAAGGTTTCGGAGCTTTCCGAAAGGTTTACCCTAAGCCCCGAAACAATTGAGGAAATTATTGCCTATTGGGATTCGCAGGGTATGTTTGACAAGCCCCAGGCGCCAACCTATACCCCCACCGAAATCGCAAAAATACAATCCTCAAACTCCGAGGTTTCGGCTCTTGTTCAGACAGCAGGGGCAATTTTGGGCAAGGCTTTGGGGCAGAAGGAGCAAAGTACAATTTTAAGCCTTTATGACTATTATAACCTGCCCGTTGAAGTAATAACCATTCTTTTAGGTCACTGTGCCGAAGCGGGGAAAACCTCAATCAGCTACATTGAGAAAATTGCCAAAGACTGGGCTGAAAAGGGCATTAAAACCTCAGAGGAAGCAGAGGAATATTTAAAGCTGTATTACGGCGATTTTTCTAAGGTTTTAAAGGCATTTGGCATAACGGGGCGTCTTGCCAACGCAAAGGAAAAGAAGTACATCGAAAAATGGCTTCTTGAAAACAAACAGCCCTTGAATTTGGTAATAGAAGCCTGTGAACAGTCAGTAATAAACACGGGCAAGGTCAGCTGGAAATACGCCGACACCACCCTTAAAAACTGGCTTGACAACAACATAACCACCATTGAACAGGCTCACAAATTCACAGAGGAAAACAAGCCCAAAAGAAAGCAGACGCAGAAAAGCGAAAAGCCTGCCGCTCCCGTTAAGAAAACAAACAAATTCAACAACTTTGAAGAGCGTGACTATAACCCTGCCGACCTTGAAAATTTGGCTTTGGAGCTTTTAAAGGAGAACGAAGATGAACCCTGATTTATACAGAGAGATAATGCAAGATTATAACGAAAAGCAGATTGCGGCGCAGCGTCTGAGAGAAAGCCGCATAAGAGAGGTCAGCCTAAAAATTCCGAGAATTTCTCAGATAGATACTGAGCTTCTGTCCTTCACACGTAACCTTGCCTTAATTATGAAATCAACGGATATAAACCAAAGAAGCAAAAAAGCCCAAAGCCTTAAGGCAAAAACAAAAGCCCTTTTAGCTGAGAAAACCCGTCTTTTGGAAGAAAACGGCTACCCAAAGGACTATTTGGAAAATGTTTATGCCTGTCCTCGCTGCAGAGACACAGGCTACGTAGGGAACACCCCCTGCTCATGCTTTAAACAGGCTGAAAGAGAAAAGCTTTACGAAAAAAGCACTATGAAAAGCGAAAACAGCGGCGAAGCCTTTTCAACCTTCTCCCTTGACTATTATTCGGATCAGATTAACCCCAAGCTTAAAACCTCGCCCCGAAATCATATGGAAAGGGTTTTTAAGTTATGTTTGGATTTTGCCGCCGAGCCTAAAGGCAATCTTCTTTTTACAGGCAGCCCCGGCTTGGGAAAAAGCTTTCTCTGCCATGCCATAGCAAAAGACCTTTTGGAAAGAAACAAAGAGGTAATCTGCGGAAGCGCCTTTACGATTTTGGACAGGCTTATAAGTCACCGCTTCGGCAGAACCGACGAGACGGACTTCAAAAACAAGGTTATGAACACCCCTACCCTGATTATAGACGATTTGGGAACGGAAAACACAAACTCCGCCGCCAATGCCGAGCTTTTTAACCTTCTTAACCACCGCCTTATAAACGCTCTTCCCACCGTCATTTCAACAAACCTCTCCCTTGCGGAGCTGAAAGAGGTTTATTCCGAAAGAATTTTTTCACGCATAATGGGGGAATATACAATTCTGCCCTTTTACGGCTCAGATATAAGAATAATCAAAAGACGTGAGGGTTAAACTTAGGGCAAATTAGCCGTAAGTTTGAGATGAAAAACCTGTTATAAATTGACTTTTGCCGGTTTTTATGCTATACTCATCTAAAACTTAGGGCGCAAGCGTCCGAAATAGGAGGTGCGGCAGATGATTAAAAGAGATTTTTATTTGAAAAAGCTTATCAAAAATATGTGGAACGGAGAAATTAAGGTTATAACAGGTATTCGCCGCTGCGGAAAATCCGTTTTGCTCTTTGATTTGTTTTACAACTATCTTTTGAGTCAAGGTGTAGAGGATAACCGAATTTTAAGGCTTGAGCTTGACCAGCGCAGGTTTTATAAATTCAGAAATCCCATAACCCTTTGTGAGTATGTCGAGGGGATTATAAACAATAATAAAGATGAAAAATATTTCTTGTTTGTAGATGAGGTTCAGTTTACAATAAAGGTAAAGGACGAAGATAACGGCGGAATTGAGGTTTCAGTCTATGACATGCTTAACGAGCTGAAATCATATAAAAACCTCGACGTATATGTAACAGGCAGCAATTCAAAAATGCTGTCGAAGGATATTTCTACGGAATTTAGGGGCAGATCCACACAAATACATGTTTATCCTCTGTCATTTTCGGAATTTTATTCTTACACAGGCGGAGATAAAAGAACTGCATTTGAACAATATATGCTTTACGGCGGTATGCCACGAATTACAGCATTGAATGACGAAAACGAGAAAAAAGCTTATTTAAAAAATCTTTATGATGAGCTTTATATAAAGGATATAGTTGAACGAAATAATTTGGAACGTGAGGATGTATTAAACGCTATATTGGATTTTGCAGCGTCTCAAATAGGTTCGCTTACAAATCCGACAAATATCTCCAACGCTCTGACATCTATGCGTAATGAAAAAATAAACAGCGCTATGGTTTCATCATATCTGTCCTATGCTATAGATGCTTTTTTAATTGAAATGGCAAAAAGATATGACGTTAAGGGAAAAACCTATTTTAACTATCCCAATAAATATTATTACACCGATATAGGTCTGCGGAATGCAAGGCTTAATTACCGTCAGTTTGACCCGGGACACATTATGGAAAATATTATTTATAATGAGCTTGTGAGAAAGGGCTATTCAGTGGATGTGGGAGTCGTTACGGACCGGAGACATTCCGAAAAAATACAAAGGGAAATTGATTTTGTTGTGAATGATGCTGACAGGCGCATTTATATTCAGTCTGCTTACAGAATGGATAATGAAAAGAAAGAAAGCTCCGAGCTTCAGTCCTTACAGCTGACAGGCGATTTTTTCAAAAAAATTGTAATACGTATGGATATTCCCCACAGCTTTTATGATGAAAATGGTCTTTTCCATTGCAATTTGATTGATTTCCTGCTTGAAGATACGGATATATTTTGAAAAAATTTATTTTCAGCAATAAAAGACAGTCGGTTTTGAAAAAGCTTCTTAACCGGCTGTCTTATGTTTTGCTAAAATATAATTATTTTTTGCTTCTGTCGATATAGTGGGTGTGAAGAAGTTTATGGGCTCTGGGTTTGCCGGGGCTGTCGAAAAATTCGTCATAAACCTGTTTCATAACGGGGTTTTCGTGTGAACGGCGGATTTTAAGCTTTCTGTCGGCGTCATATAAAACCTTTGACCGAAGTGCTTTAAGGTCGGTGTAGTTTCTGACGCTGTCGCTTTGAACAGGCTGACCGCCGCCGTTTATACAGCCGCCGGGACACGCCATAATTTCCACAAAGTCATAATGCTTTTCGCCGCTTTTAATCTGCTCAATGATTTTTCTTGCGTTTGAAAGACCCGAAGCCGCCGCAACTCTGAGCTCATTGCCGGCGATTGTGTAAACGGCTTCCTTTATGTTGTCTGTACCTCTGACAGCCTTAAACTCAAGGGATTTGGCTTTGTTGTCAAGCATATAAGCCGCCGTTCTTAAAGCCGCTTCCATAACTCCCCCTGTTGCGCCGAAAATAACTCCGCCGCCGCTGGCAGTTTCGAAGGGGTCATCAAAGTCCTCGTCCTCAATGTCTCTGAAAACAATGCCTGCGCCCTTAATCATTTTGGCAAGCTCTCTTGTGGTCAGAGAAACGTCAACATCCTGATGACCCATTGTGTTCTGCTCCTTACGGGTGATTTCGAACTTTTTGGCAGTACAGGGAATAACGCTTACCACAAAAATATCGTCCGGGTCAAGACCGTTCTTTTGTGCGTAATAGCTTTTAATAACGGCTCCGAACATCTGCTGGGGAGACTTGCAGGTTGACAAATTGGAAATCATTTCGGGGTAATAGTGTTCCACAAATTTAACCCAGCCGGGACAGCATGAAGTAAACATAGGCATACTTCCGCCGTTTGAAATTCTCTCTATAAGCTCGTTGGCTTCCTCCATAATGGTTAAATCGGCGGTTACGTTCATATTGAACACCTTGTCTACGCCGAGACGCCTTATTGAAGCAACCATTTTGCCCTCAACGTCTGTGCCTATGGGCATATTGAAGCATTCGCCCAAGGTTGCTCTTATTGAAGGAGCGGTAAACATAACAACGTGTTTTTTGGGGTCTGAGATAGCGTTCCAAACCTCGTCAATCTGGCTCTTTTCGCTTAAAGCGCCTACGGGGCAGGCAACTATACACTGACCGCAGCCAACGCAGGGAGAGTCTGCAAGGCTCTTTTCGAAGGCGCAGCCAACGTGTACGTTATATCCTCTTTTGATAGGCCCTATAACGGAAACGGACTGCATATTCTTGCATGCCGCAACACATCTCATACACTGAATACACTTGCTGTTGTCTCTGACAATATAGGGCGACTTGTCGTCAAGGGGATAAACTGCATCGTCCCCCTTAAATCTGTCCTCGTCAACGCCGTAGTCAAACGAGAGCTTTTGAAGCTCGCAGTGGTCGCCTCTTACACAGGAGAGACACTTTTTGTGGTGGCTTGAAAGTATAAGCTCAATTGTGGTTTTTCTTGACGCCCTGACCTTGGGGGTGTTTGTCAAAACCTCCATACCCTCCTCAACAGGGTATACACATGAAGCCACAAGACCCTTTCTTCCCTTAATTTCAACAACGCATACTCTGCATGCACCTATGCAGTTTACATCCTTAAGATAGCAAAGAGAGGGGATTTCTATATGCAGAGCCTTAGCCGCCTGCAAAATCGTATATCCGGCAGGCACCGTAATGGGTATATTATTTATTTTTAAACTTACCGTATCCATATAAACTGCCTCCTTACTTCTTTATTATAGCATTAAACTTACAGTTTTTAACGCATAAACCGCACTTAATGCACACGTCTCGGTTAATCTTATGGGGCTTTCTCGGGTCGCCGCTGATAGCATTTACAGGGCAGTTTTTAGCACACCTTGTACAGCCCTTGCAAAGCTTGGGCACGATTTCATAATAAAGAAGGGACTTGCATATTCCGGCAGGACAGGACTTGTCAACTATATGAGCAAGGTATTCATCCTTAAAATATTTAATTGTGGAAAGAACCGGGTTAGGAGCGGACTGACCCAAAGCGCAGAGAGACGAAGCCTTCATATGAAGGGCAAGCTCTTCTATTTTGTCTAAATCCTCCGGTTCACCCTTTCCCGATGTGATTTTCTCAAGGAACTGCAGAAGCCTTCTTGTGCCTATACGGCAGGGAGTACATTTTCCGCATGACTCGTCTACCGTAAATTCAAGATAGAACTTGGAAATATCCACCATACAGGTGTCCTCGTCAAGTATAATAAGTCCGCCGGAGCCCATCATTGAGCCTAATGCAATAAGACTGTCATAGTCAATAGGGGTGTCTATGTGACATGCGGGAATACAGCCGCCTGAGGGGCCGCCTGTTTGAGCCGCCTTAAACTTCTTTCCGTTGGGAATGCCTCCGCCGATTTCTTCAACGATTTCTCTGAGGGTTGTTCCCATAGGTATTTCAACAAGACCTACGTTTGTAATTTTTCCGCCTAAGGCGAAAACCTTTGTTCCCTTTGAGCCGGCTGTACCTATGCTTGAAAACCACTCTGAACCGTTTAAAATAATTCTGGGAATGTTGGCGTAGGTTTCTACGTTGTTGAGAACAGTGGGCTTTCCGAAAAGACCCTTAACAGCCGGGAATGGCGGTCTGGGACGGGGTTCTCCTCTGTGACCTTCTATAGATGTCATAAGAGCCGTTTCCTCACCGCAGACAAAAGCGCCTGCGCCTAATCTTATTTCTATATCAAAGGAAAAATCCGTTCCGAAAATGTTTTCGCCTAAAAAGCCGTATTCTCTCGCCTGATTTACGGCAATTGTAAGTCTTTGAACCGCTATGGGATATTCCGCACGTATGTAAACATAGCCCTTTGAAGCACCTATTGAATATCCGGCAATAGCCATAGCCTCGATTATGCAGTGTGGGTCGCCCTCTAAGATTGAACGATCCATAAATGCGCCGGGGTCGCCCTCGTCAGCGTTGCAGCAGACATATTTTATGTCGCCCTCCGCAGCCTTGGCAAAAGACCATTTTCTGCCTGTGGGGAAGCCGCCGCCCCCTCTGCCTCTTAAGCCTGACTTCATAAGCTCATCTATAACATCCTGACCTGTCATTGAGGTCAAAACCTTAGCCAAAGCCTGATAGCCGTCTGAAGCAATATATTCCTCTATGTTTTCAGGGTCGATAACACCGCAGTTTCTGAGAGCAACTCTCATTTGCTTCTTGTAAAATCTCGTTTCGTTAAGAGAAATTATGCTGCCGTCCTCGTGAACCGTTTCCGCATATAAAAGCTCCTTAACAATGTTGTTGTTTTTGAGATGCTCTTCAACAATTCGCTCTACACCCTCGGGAGTAACCTGGCTGTAAAAGCAGCCCTCGGGGTAAACAATCATAATAGGCCCCAAAGCGCAAAGCCCGAAGCAGCCTGTTTTAACAACCAAAATTTCCTTTTCAATGCCGTTTTTAACAAGGGCATTTTCAAGAGCCGCAATAACCTTTTTTGAACCTGAAGATGTACAGCCCGTACCTCCGCAAACGAGAACCTGTTTTCTGTAGCCTGTCTTTTTGGCAAGCTCCTCGCCCTGCTCCTGAACAACTCTGCGGACGAGAACAAGCTCCTCACCGGCTTTTTTTATCTTATTGAGATCTTCTATGGTAATCACGCATTTTCACCGCCCTTTCGGCTTTTCTTTATGTATGAATCTATAATTGTGTCAACCTGGTCAACGGTCATTTTTCCGTAAACGTCATCGTTTATCATCATAACGGGAGCAAGACCGCAGGCGCCTATGCACCTTGTGGAATCAAGCGAAAACAGTCTGTTTTCGGTACATTCTCCGCTTTTAATGCCTAATTTTTTCTCTACCGCTTCCAAAATTTTGTCTGCGCCCTTAACGTAGCAGGCTGTACCCAGACAAACGCTTATGCGGTTTTCTCCCTTGGGAACAAGTGAAAACTGTGAATAAAATGTGGCAACTCCGTAAATCTCCGAAAGTGAAACGTTCAGCCCCTCGGCAATCATACTTTGAACCTCAATTGGCAAATATCCGTAAATCTCCTGGGCTTCCTGCAATACGGGCATAAGTCCTCCCGGCTGCTTGAGATGCTTTTCAATAACGTCTCTCAGCTGGTGTTCCTGCGCCGCCGTACCTCTGAAGCCATGCACAGATTTTTCTGACATAAAATACCTCCTTATAAATAAATTGTCTGTCCTGTGAAAAAATGCCATAAAGCATTCAATAATCTTTACACAAATTTAACAAAAAAACTTAGTTTTTGCCTGTTTAATGCAAAAAAACACATCATATTAATA
>JAJBVU010000247.1 GCA_020859645.1 Eubacterium sp.
ACTTTATATAAACGGCTGAGATTTTTCAGCCCTAAGCTTTTAAATATATATTATATAATATTTAATACATTACTGTGCCGTATACTTTTAACAGCCATATTAAAAAGAAGGGAGAAATTTTATGAGGTTAAAACGAATTACATCTGTTATTTTAAGCTTTGTTCTTGTTATATCGAGTCTCGGCAATATATATGCCGCCGAAACAAGCGTCAGCGGCGTTGATTTAAGCTCGCTGAAAGCAAGAGTAACGAGAATTCAAGCCTGTATACCGGGAGAATATGAGAAAAGAGATTATATAAAAATCACACCTCTTTCGGAAATAAGCTATGGAGACACCATTGTTTTGAATTTCGAAAATGCTGAGGTTCTTGACGAGGTGCCTTCATATTCGGGCAATTCCGACAGTCAGGGCTTTGGCGACCAAAATTCTCTTTATACATACGAAAGCGCCTGCAGGCTTTATGAAAGCGGAGCAACGGCTAAGGCAGTTCTTGATAAAATATGGTCAAGCTCCTATACCGATGACGCCTATATACCATGGGAAATGACAAGACTCAGCGACACAAGTATTGAGGTGGAGCTTTTTCCCATACCGGACGAATACTGCAATACCTATTATGACAGCTTTAACAAGCCCTTTTATTATCTGCCCTTAAGCGTTCAGGTTTTATCCCCGGGGACAGCCTCCGTCAGCGTCGAAGCAGGCGGGGAAACCGGCGAAAGCCTTCCCTTTGCCTATGTTGTTGAAAACGAAGGGGACGATACAACAGGGTTTATTTCCGGCGAGCCGGAAAGCGAATATACTCACGTAAGCGAAAAGGCTTCCGTAAAAAACGGTGAGCTTCTTAACACCTATCTCTATTTAAGACCTTGGGACGAGGTTCTTGAAAATTCTTCGGTTATTTTGACCTTTGAAAACGCCAAGGTTATTCCCTCATCGGTTATAGCAAGTTCATTTGAGTTTGAAGGAAACACCGAGGACTCTGTCTACGGTATGAGCGAAGATCAAGGCTATAATACTTCGAGCAGCTATTCCGGTCTTATTAAGCAGATTGAGAACGGATCAAAAGCATCCACTGTCCTCAGCAATTTGTGGGACGGCAATGCTGCAGATGATGTATATATACCTTGGAAGATAACAAGGCTTAGCGACACAAGCATAAAGGCAGAATTATTCCCTCTTCCGGGCGTATACAGCGACAACTATTATACCTCATCGGGCTATAACAACATACCCTATTATTATATTCCCCTATGTGTCTGTGCAGACGGCGAAGAGGGCGAAAAAATCTCCGTAACCGTAAACAACGCCGGCACCTGCGGCGACTATTATATTTACTATGGAGAAGGCGAGTATGATTACAGTATGTTAAACAGCATCGGCGCTCCTGTATCAGGGGGCATAATCAGCGAAGCCGGACTTATAACAGGCGACAATATTACCTATGAGCTTGAATTTGATTCTTCAACGGGAACCGTAACGGGCTGCGTGGGTAAGCCGGAAAATATTGTTATACCCGAAGAAATAGACGGCGTAACGGTTACTTCAATAGGCGATTCCGCCTTTTCCGGCTGTTCATCCTTAACCGGCATAACCCTCCCCGACACAGTAACGGCTGTAGGCGAAAAGGCTTTTTACAACTGTTCAAGCCTTGAAAGCATAACATTAACCGAGAACATCGCTTCAATAGGAAATTCCGCTTTTTACGGCTGTTCGAGCCTTGAGAGCATAACCCTTCCCGAAAGCATAACAAGTATAGGCGATTCTCTGTTTTACGGCTGTTCAGCTCTCAGCGGCTTAACCATAGAGGGCAGTGTAACAAGTATAGGCAGCTCCGCCTTTTACGGATGTGAAAGCTTAACCGCTTTAGCCATAGACAGCGGCGGTGTATCTCTGGGCAGTTCAGCCTTTTCCGGCTGTTCAAGCCTTTCGGACATAAACTTTTCAGGGGGAATAACAGCTGTAGGCAGCTCAGCCTTCTACAACTGCAAGAGCCTTTCGGATATAGCCATAGCCGACACCGTAACAAGTATCGGCAGCTCAGCCTTCTACAACTGTTCCGCTCTTAAGAGCATAACTATTCCCGAGGGCGTAACAACCATAGGAGGCTCAGCCTTTTACGGCTGTTCCGGCTTAAGCGCCGCAGTTATTCCCGACGGCGTAAAAACCATAAACAGCTATACATTTTACGGCTGTTCGGGGCTTAAAAGCATAACTGTTCCCGACAGTGTAACAAAAATAAGCAGCTCAGCCTTTTACGGCTGTTCAGGGCTTACGAATATAACTATTCCCGACAGCGTTACAACCATAAGCAATTATGTATTTTACGGCTGTTCCGGTCTTAAAAGCATAACTCTTCCCGAGGGAATAACAAGCATAAGCCTTTACACATTTTACGGCTGTTCCGGGCTTAAAAGCATAACTATTCCCGAGGGCGTAACAACCATAGGCAGCTCAGCCTTTTACGGCTGTTCCGGTCTTACGGATATAACCCTTCCCGACAGCGTAACAAGCATAAGCAGTTCAGCCTTTTACGGCTGTTCAAGCCTTAAAAGCATAAACATTCCCGATGGCGTAACAAACATAAGCAGCTATACCTTCCGCAGCTGTACAAGCCTTACCTCCATAACCATACCCAAAGCCGTAACATCTGTAAGCAACAATGCCTTTTATGACAGCGGCTTAACAGCGGTTTATTGCTATGAAGGCTCGGCGGCTGACGATTCAAGCCTTTACCCTGACGGAACGGAAATTCATTATATCTCTGTTTCAGGCGAAGAGACAGAAACCTCTGCGGAATCAACAACGGAAACAGAGGAAACCGAGACTTCAACGGAAGCTTCGACCGAAACATCGACCGAAACTTCAACCGAAGCTTCGTCAGAAACCACAACGAAAACAACTGCAGATGCTTCAACAGAAACATCCACAGAAGCCACCGGTGAAACCACAACAAAAGCCGCCTCAATGGAAAAAGGAATTTATGCGGAAACACAGTTTATTACCGCAGGAAGCTGGCAGGCAGCCACCTTCGGAAACAGCTGTGACCAAGCCAACGTCGAAGCCGACACCGGCTATAAAAACTGGGCGGCGGCAGATGATGAATCTACTGTGACTATGCATGCCGAAAAGGGTAAAATCGGCGACGGTTCATCTACTGCAAACTCAGAGGGTATAGTTTTCTATTATCAGCCTGTTGCGGCAGACGAGGACTTTACTATAAGCGCTTCAGCCACTGTTAATGACTATACAACCAACAATCAGGTTGCTTTCGGGCTTCAGATGAGAGATCAGATTTTTGACAATATGACCACTCCCTCACAGAGCTTAGGCGCCTCTGTTGCAGCAGGGGGTTACAGACTGGGCAGCTCAGGCACCGGAACTCTTTACGCTTCCGGCTACTACTATAATGATGACGGTACATATGTTTCTGCCAACAAGGCAGCCACATACCCCAATGACGCAGCTCTGTTTGCAGGCAGCGGCGAAGCCCTAAATATCGGCGACACTATATACATTAAGCTTTCCTATACCGCTTCTTCGGGAGTAGTAACCTATACCGTAGGAGACATAACCCAAACCTTCGCAATCAGCGGTCTTGAAACAACCGCCACCTTCTCAGACGAGATTTATGTAGGCGCTTTCGTTGCAAGAGAAGCCGATGTTACCTTTACAGACCTTAAGCTTACTGTAGGTGATGAAATTTATGAGGCAGGTGCTTGGACAGAAGGCAAGTCTTATATCGGGGTAGGAAGCTATACTATTACACCGACCTATAACCCTGAGGACAGCAGCGACCTTACAGGTGTTTCATTTGCTTTTTCAAGCACAAACAAGGGTAAGCTCAACGTAAACGATGAAGAATATCCCTATATCGTTTCAAGCGTATCATCCGACGCTAACTTCAAACTTAGCGCTCACGTTAAAATAGACGAATACCTTGACGGAAGCAATATGAACCAGACCGCTTTCGGAATTGTTTTAAGAAGCGATATAGATATGGATGATACCTACTCAGAGGATATGGAGACAAACTCCTATACGGCAGGCTATTCAAACTCCACTACAGGCGTTACATATCCCGGTACATCGGGCAACAGAATTTCTCCCTCTGTTATGCTTTCATTCACAAATGATGCAAGAACCGATACTTATGATCCCGGTGCTACAATCAGACTTATGGATAAGAGCATGACTATTGCAAGCCACTCCGCAGTTATGGAAAAAGATATTGCTGCAGGGGACGAGTTTGATATTACTCTTAAGAAGTTCGGCAGTGCCTATAAGGCGACGGTTGTTGACTCAGACGGCAGCATCTATACAAATGCAGTTGAAACATCAAATACCTTCGGCGATACAATTTATCCCGGTTTCTTTGCCGCAAGAAACGTATGCGTAACCTTCAGCGATATTGACCTTTTTGTAGACACGAGAACAATTACAAATCTCGAAATTACAACACCGCCCTCAAAGACAGAATATTATATAGGCGAGGACTTTGACCCCGAGAGAATGGTTGTAACGGCGGTATATGACGACGGCTCGAAAGAAGTTTTTGAAGATTATGCGGCGGTCTGCGACACCTCGGCTTTGGGAGACAGTACTGTTACCGTTACAGTAGGGTCCGTTTCGGCTTCTTACCCCGTTACCGTAAGAAAAATGTATGTTACAAATATAAGCCTTGACAGCGAACCCCTTATAAACAGATATTATGAATATCAGCTCTTTACAGACAGCGGCATCGAGGGAACCTTTACATTTGAAAACGGCAAAACAGAAGAAATCAGCGAAACCAACGCCGAATATACAGTAGACGGAAGTGTTATAGACGCTTCAAAATACTGGCTGTCGGATGATGCCGGAGGCAAAACCGTTTATATTTCATATGCAGACACAGATACCGTTGAGGGAAACGGCGTTTCCGTTTCTTATAACATAACCGTTTATCCCTACAGCCTGACGGAAATATATATTGCTTCTGAGCCTTATAAGGTTGATTATTCTATAGGCGATGAATTTTCTTCCGAAGGACTTCAGGTTTTAGGCATGTATTCCGACGGAACGAATGTATACAGCGATATTCTTTCGGAGGATACATACAGTATTTTGGGCTTCAGCACATTAACAGGGGGAACAAAAACAGCTACGGTAAGGCTTAACGCAGACACAAGTATGAAAGCCACATTTACCTACACCGTAAGAACCCCTTATGTTACCGACTGCAGTATTACCCACTACCCCAGAACAACATATGCAATGGGAACGGATATTTCCGAAATCGAAAGCGAAATTTCGGAAAATATGGTTATTACCGTAACATACAGCAGCGGCTTAACCCAAACTCTTTCGTCAGATGAATATGAAATCGACACAAGTGAGGTAAATACCTCTGTAGACGGATGCTACACCATAAATATAACTCCTTATAATTCGGAGTTTACAGCCTGCAGCTTTGATATTACAATTTGGGACGATGACAAAACCTTCTATTGGAGAGCATGTAAGTTCGGCGCAACGTCAAGCAATTCATCTTATTCACTTACAAATACAGATGAAACAGGGCTTGCGGAGGAAGTTCAGCTTACCTCATGGAACGGCGCCGGAAAGGTAACCAACTCAGGTCATGACGGTATTGTTTATTATTACACGAGAATTAACAGCGACAATAACTTTACCATCAGCGGCGATGTTTATGTAAATATGTTCCTCCAAGGAGAAACAAACCTTACCCGTTACGGTCAGGAAGCCTTCGGCATTATGGCAAGAGACGTTATTCCGCTTACGCCCGATTCATATTATTCAACCGACAGCGAAACATATGAGGGCTGCGGCACGTCTATCGTTGTTCAGACGGAAAATGCCAAGCTTGACGAATACGGCGAGCCCGTTCCTTCAAACACAGGCTCAGACTTCTTCAGCAACGTTGTTCTTGCAGGCGGCTTCCCCACATCTTCATATAAAACAGGAGACAATGCAACAGCAGCCAACGCAAACAACAACCGTATGAAGCTTTGGATAAGAACAGGTATGAAATTATGGAACGGAACATCAGGTGCAGTTACCAACCGGGAATATCTTCTTTATGACGGCTCTGAATTTGACGATTATTTAATAACCGCCGAAGAGTTTGAAACAGGCGAATGCTTCTATCCTCAGAAGGGCGACCAATATAACATTGTTCTCTCAAGAATAAACGGGGGCTATTATGTCGAAACAACTCTTCTGGCAGTAGGAGAGGGAAATGAAGAATATTCCGACCTTATAGGAACCACATGGTCATACGCATGGGATTATTCATTAGACGGCGGTCTTGAAAGCGATCCCCTTCTTGACCAGAATGAAGACACAATCTATGCAGGCTTCTTCGCCGCAAGATGGGCTGACATCAGCGTAACAAACATAGCGGTTTATGAATCCTGCACAGACACTGATTATACTGCGGCAGGGGAAAACACTAAGAAGGAAGATCCTTCTCTTTCTTTAAAGTCGTCATTATATACATATGATACGGAATATACCCTTATTTTGGCAGCGGACAACTCATACGGAGGAAATGTTATAATAAAGCTGGGAGACGAGGTTATTGCAAACGGAACCTCTGTGGGAACAGATAATACGGCGTTCAGCCTTTCTCTTGAACCCAACACAGCCAATGAATTGGTTATTGCCTACACCCCAAGCTCATATGCTTATCTTACCTCCTACAGCACAATAACCTACCGCTATACGCTCTACTGCTTAGGGGCGGCTTCATCGGGAACCACTATTTACGCTGCGCCGGAAGAAGGCAGCGGCGAAAGTGAAAGCGGCGTATACGGAACGTTCTATAACAGCGGAACGAAAACTAGCCCTCTTAATTTAGACACGGCTGTTGCAATAGTTGAAGAGGGTCAGACGATAGTTCTTTTAAACGGAACCTATTACAGAGACTCTGCCATAGAAATAACCGACGCCAACTGCGGAGCTTCAGGGGGCTATAAAACCCTTAAAGCCGAAACAGACGGCGGTGTAACAATAGATATGCAGAGAAATGACGCAGGCATAATAATCGGAGGCGATTATTGGCACATTAAGGGAATTAAATTCCTTAATTCAGCCGTAGGCGAAAGCGGCGGATATCTTTCCGGCTCTCACTGTATTATAGACAGCTGTGTATTTGCCGAAAGCGGTTCGACGGGCTTCCAAATTGCCGGAAGCAGCTCTGACAGCTTTAGCTTATGGCCCTCAAATAACCTTATTGTGTACTGTGAATCCTACAATTCCGTTTCGAATACAGCAGGTGCATCGGACGGCTTCGGCTGTAAGCTTGCCGTAGGAAACGGCAATATATTTAAAAACTGTGTTGCTCACAACAATGATGACGACGGCTGGGATCTTTATACAAAGACCTCCACAGGTGCTATCGGTGCGGTTCTTCTTGAGGACTGTATCTCTTATAACTGCTCATATTATCTTATTACAGAGGATAATTTAGGCGGCGCAAACGCAGGAACTGCACGTAACAAGGCTGTTTTCGGAAGCTCTCTTGACCCTGCAAATTATGCCGTAGGCGAACAGGTTCTCGTTCAGTCTGCTTCGGCTTCGGGCAACGGCTTTAAGCTGGGCGGCGAAAACACCTACGTTCAGCACTATATTAAAGACAGCGTCGCTTTCGGAAACAAGGCTAAGGGCTTCGACTCAAACTCTAACCCGGCTATGAAAATAAGAAACTGTATAGCCTATAACAACGGAACCGGGAGACTGGCAGTAAATAACTGGGGCTATGACTGGACAGTTTCGAGCACGCCTTACATAGCTCCGAATTACGGGCTTTATTCGGGAGTAACCGATTTGACCTTTAACTATAACCTTGACGGAGTGATTTCTGCCTGCGCTTATACATCTGATCAGATAGCTACATATTCAAGCTATCTCAGCGGAACAAATCAAGCTGACAGCAGTTCGACCCTTACATCTCTTTATAACACCGCTCAGTCCACAAACACCGAGAGATACCCTGTTTTAACCCTTAACAAGAATTTGAAAGCCGCTCACATTGAGAGCAGAACAAACTACCTTGTGAAGTCAACTGATGATCTTTCAACGGCTGAATGGGGCACAACAAGAGACGGTCATACACTTACGGGTTATGTAAGCGTCAACTCCGAAGGGGATGAGATTACGCCGGACTGGTTCGTTTCGCTTAACGAATCAGACGCCATAGGAGACGACGGCTTTATTATAAACCACAGTGCCGGAGGGGCTTATGACTTAGGGGATTTCCTTAAGCCCAATTCAGACTATATTTATCTTTACAGTACCTCCGACATACCGGATTACAGCGATACATATATACTTTTCTTCGGAACAGAGTATCAGCAGGGCGACGTAGACAAAAACGGCGATGTTGATTTAATTGACTCAATATCGATTTTGAAATATATAAACGATGAAATGCTGTTTTCAAAATCCCAGCTTAAGCTTGCCGATGTAAACGGTGACGGAGAAATAGACAAAAAAGATGCCGCCTTGGCGCTGAAAAAAGCAATATTAAATGCATAAGCGTCCTCAGGAGTAATCTCCTCACCGCAGATACAACAGTTTAAAATTTTTTCATCGAATAAATTGAATAAATTGCACTTCAAAAACCGCTTACAGCCTTTTTTGGCTCGAAGCGGTTTTTATTTTCTCTTACAGAGAATGCAACACAATTACATATTGTGTTGCATCGGGGGAAAGAGAGGGGAAATTTCGGTTAAAAGGGCTCTGTTAGGGGCAAAAACAATCAGCCTTACTTTTGAAACACAATATTCACAAAAACTGTCTGCTTACCCCGGGCTTTCGCCCGAAAAATAAGCAATAATTCGACTATAGAAAGGGATGATGTAA
>JAJBVU010000045.1 GCA_020859645.1 Eubacterium sp.
TCAAAGCTTTCTTTTCTTCATTTTATAACAAACAGCCGTTCATTTCAAGAGAAAGTTTCAAATTTCTTAATGTAAAAAAATTGTAAATATAATTACAGATTTTTTTGCAGAAAGCTGTCTGCGTTTGCATAGAATATTTTCTGAACAATATCCTCGCCGAAATAGTCAGCCAAATAGTGGAAGAAATAAACAGAACAGCCTACGTTATCAAGCTTTTCTGGAGGATTTTGTATTCCGTCATAGTCACAGCCCAAGCCTAAAATGCTTTCGCCCCCAACCTCTAAAATATGCTCGATCTGCCTGATAACGTCCTTTCCCTTGGGCTTTCCGTCCTCTTTTATAAAGTCTCCGCAAAGGTTAAAGCCTATAATTCCGCCCAAAGAGGCAATTTCCTTTATTTGGTCGTCGGTTAAGTTTCTGGGTACATTGCAGACTGCACGTGAATTTGAGTGGCTTGCTATAATAGGCTTTTCGCTCAGGCGGCAAACATCGTAAAAGCCCTTGTCATTAAGGTGGGAAACATCGGCTAAAATCCCCGCCTTGTTAAGCTCCTTCAAGGCGTCCTTTCCGAAATCTGTTAAGCCCTCGTCACTGCCGGTAACGGCGCCGAAGCCCAAGTTGTTCTTTCTGTTCCATGTCAGGGTCATCATTGTGACGCCCATTTCTCTGAGCCTGTGGATGTTGTCGAGGTCGCTTTCGATAGCTTCTCCTCCTTCAACAGCCAATAACCCAGTGCTTACCTTGTTTATTCTGTTATAAATTATATCTGTGTAGCCTTCGCCGAATTTTACGGCGTGTTTTGTTTTCTTAAGCTCATCTTTAAAAAAGTCAATATATTTTACGGTATTCAAAAAGGGGCTGTCAAGTCTTTCGTCTCTGAGCCAAACGGCAAAATACTGCACAGGGGCATTGTAGTTTGCCAGCCTTTTAAAATCTATATGTAAATTGTTTTCATCCATACTTAAGCCGCTTTCAAAAGCAGTTGTTATTGTGTCACAATGAAAATCAATAAATTGCATATAATAACCTTCCTTATGAATATTTTTTTATTTTTTGATTAAAATACCTCTTGAAGCCATATCGCTTCAATTTTTCGGAGGTGACTTACTATGGAGATTAACAAAGCAATTAAATGCAGAGTGGATTCTTGCAGATACCACGACCGCAGTCAGTACTGCACACTTACCGACATTACAGTAGGCAAGGAATGCGACTGTTCAAAGGAAAAGTGCGACACAGAGTGCACAAGCTTTGAGTGTATGGACTGATAAATGCAATTAAAATTGTCTGCATTAAAGCATTAATTAACCTTATTAATAATCTGAGACCGTCTGTGCAGGCGGTCTCTTATCATATTAGTTTATATTTACAGCTTCATTGAAAGGGAAATTCTGCCCCTTTCCTTGTCAACCGAAAGCACCTTTACGTCAACTATATCTCCTAATTTTACAGCCTCCAAGGGGTGTTTAATATATCTGTCGCAGATTTGGGATATGTGAACAAGTCCGTCCTGATGAACCCCTATGTCTACGAAACAGCCGAAATCGATTACGTTTCTGACTGTGCCTTTAAGAACCATTCCCTCGGTCAAATCGTCAATTGTCAAAACGTCGCTTTTAAGTACGGGCTTCGGCATATCGTCACGGGGGTCTCTGCCGGGTTTCTCAAGTTCCTTTATAATGTCCTCAAGAGTGGGCACACCAATTTCAAGCTGTGCGGCGGCTTTTTTTACGTTTATAAGCTTGTGAATGTTTTTAAGCCTGTTGTGCCTTATGTCGTCCTCCTGTGCTGAAATCATATTAAGAAGCTCCTTTGCGGCGGTATATGACTCGGGGTGAACCCCTGTTCCGTCCAAAACCTCGTCTCCGTCGGAAATTCTCAAAAAGCCTGCGCACTGCTCAAAAGCCTTTGGCCCCAGCTTTTTAACCTTCAAAAGCTCTTTTCTGTTTTTGAACTTGCCCGTTTCCTCTCTGTAAGCCGTTATGTTTTTGGCAATTGAGGAGTTAATTCCGGCTACATATGACAGAAGAGCCGCCGAAGCGGTGTTAAGGTCAACGCCTACGTTGTTTACACAGCTTTCAACAACGCCGCCCAAAGCGGAGTCTAAGTGTTTTTTATCCATATCGTGCTGATACTGCCCGACGCCAATGCTCTTGGGGTCGATTTTAACAAGCTCCGCAAGAGGGTCTTGCAGACGTCTGGCAAGTGATACTGCCGAACGAAGGGCAACATCAAGATCGGGAAATTCCTCAGCCCCCAGCTTAGAAGCAGAGTAGACCGAAGCACCGGCTTCATTCACTATAGCGTAAAACAAGTCATCTCTGCCTGTTTCCTTAATTATGTCTGCGGCAAATGCTTCTGTTTCTCTTGAAGCAGTGCCGTTTCCTATGGCAATAATGTCAACGTTGTATTTCTTTATTTTGTCTTTAACTATCTTTCTTGAAGCTTCGATTTTGCTTTCGGAATGGGGCTTTGTGCAGTAAATGACACCTGTTGAAAGAACCTTTCCCGTTCCGTCAACAACGGCGGTTTTACAGCCTGTTCTGTAGCCGGGGTCAAGGGCAAAAACAACCTTGTCTTTAATAGGCGGCTGTAAAAGAAGCTGTCTCAGGTTTTCTTCAAAAACCTTAACTGCTCCGTTTTCGGCTTTCTCGCTTAAAATATTTCTTATTTCACGCTCAATTGAGGGCTGAATAAGCCGTTTATAGCTGTCGGCGGCGCAGGCTTTCAAAAAGTCCTCTGTGAAGGAGTTTTTGCCCACCATAAGCCCCTGTTCCAAAAATTTTAAAATGTCATCTGTGGGGGCTTCAATGCTTACCTTTAAAAAGCCCTCCTTTTCACCTCTGTTGAGAGCCAGAATTCTGTGACCTGCCGCTTTCGAACAGGGCTCCTTAAAGTCATAATACATTTCATAAACGCTTTTTTCATCGGGCTTTGAAGCTATTGAAGCCAAAACTCCCTTATCCTCTGTCAGCTTTCTGATGTAGGCTCTGTATTCGGCATTGTCCGATATGTTTTCGGCAATAATATCCCCTGCTCCGGCAAGAGCCTCCTCGGCGGAGTTTACTCCCTTTTCCTCATCGATATATTTAGCCGCTTCCTTTTCCAAAGGCTCTTTGGCTGTCTGCATAAGTATGTAAAGGCTCAGGGGTTCAAGTCCCTTTTCCTTGGCTATGCTTGCTCTGGTTCTTCTCTTGGGTCTGAAGGGGCGGTAAATATCATCTATTTCGGTTACAGTAGCCGCATTTAAAAGAGCCGTTTCGATTTCTTCAGTCAAAACACCCTGTTCGCTTAAAAGATTTTTTATGCTTTCACGCTTTTCCTCTAAATTGCGGAGAGAAACAAGCCTTTCAGACAGTTCTCTTATAATGGTATCATCAAGAGAGCCTGTCATTTCCTTTCTGTATCGTGCTATAAAGGGGACAGTGTTCCCCTCGTCAAGAAGCTTAACCGTATTTTCAGCTTGTGTTTTGCCTATGGAAAATTCCTCACAAAGCTTATTAATAATATCCAATTTATGTCAATCCTTTCATCATTGTCTTATAGCCGTCGCCGTCTATGCCTAAAATTTCCGCTGAAATTTTGTCCTTTGTTATGTCAAGAAGCCCGAAGGTTTTCGTAAGACCGTCTCTTGGCATAGAGAGACTGCCGGGGTTGAAAATATCAACGCCGCCGAAGCTGTCAATATCACCTATGTGGGTGTGTCCGTAAAGTGCGCAGACGCAGTTGTGTTCCTTTGCTGAGTAAACAAGTCTCAGCCTGTCATAGCGGACGTCCTCTCTGTGACCATGGCAGATGTAAATTCTTCTGCCTTCAATATTCGCCACGGTAAAGGTTCTTCCTTCCGTATAGTCGCAGTTGCCCTTTACAGCCCAAAACCTAAGCTTGTTAAAACGTCTGTGAAGCTCATAAGCGTCATCTATGCAGTCGCCCAAATGAATAAAGCCGTCGATTTTATTTTCAAAGTCCTTAAGAACCCTGTCTGCATATTTTATTATTCTGTGAGTATCTGACATAACAAGAATTTTCATATTTTAAACTTCCTCTTTGAATTTGTCAAGAAGCTGCTTTCTCATAGCCCTGAGAGCCTTTCCCCTGTGGCTTATGGCATTTTTCTCATCGGCAGTAAGCTCTGCCGACGTACAGCCGTACTGCGGCAGGAAGAATATTGGGTCATAGCCGAAGCCCCCTTTTCCGCAGATTTCATAGCCGATTTGACCTTCCATAGTCTCTTTTGCCTGTAAAATCACAGGCTCTTTTCCCTCAACAGGAATTGCGGCGGTTATACAGCACACAAACCTTGCACTTCTCTTTTCATCGGGAACGTCCTTAAGCCTTTTCAAAATCTCTGTGTTCTTAATATCATATGACGTATCATGCCCCATAAACCTTGCGGAATGAACCCCCAGTTCACCGGGCATACAGTCGATTTCAAGCCCCGAATCATCAGCCAAAACAGGCATATTAGTCTTTTTCATAACATAAAGAGCCTTAAGCTTAGAATTTTCTTCAAAGGTTTCGCCTGTTTCCTCGGCTTCGCCGAAAATGCCTGCTTCCTTTTGAGAAACAATTTCAAAGCTGTCTCCCAAAACCGCCTTTATTTCTCTTAGCTTTCCTTCATTTTTTGTAGCAAATATAAATTTTTTCATTGCATTACTCCTAATTATAACATAGCCTTAAGTGCATCGAAAATTGCCTGAGCCGCTGTTTGGCGGTAGCTGTCCGTTGCCAGCTTCTGAGCTTCTTCAAGGTTGGTAACAAAGCCTACCTCAATGAGAACAGAGGGGTTATCCGCTTCTCTCAAAACGTGAAGGTTAGATGTTTTGACACCTCTGCCGTTCGCTCCCAAATATTCCACTAAGTTATTATAAATTGCCGCAGCTAAAGCTGAGCTTGAAAGACCGTTTTCGTCTGTGTTGTCATACTGCCAGTAAACCTCAACGCCGTTTGCACTTGTGTTGTTTGTTCCTGCTGAGTTTATATGGACGGAAACAAAGGGACAGTCAATCATATTTCCGAAGTCAGAACGCTCCTGCAACGTGGGGTAGCTGTCGTCAAGCCTTGTATAATATGCCTTAATTCCGCCGTAGGTGTCTAAAAGGTCTTTCAGCTTAAGGACTATGTCAAGGTTTACGTCCTTTTCAACAACTCCGTTCCATGATGTTCCCACGTCTGTTCCGCCATGCCCTGCGTCTATAACAACCACCTTGTCATATTTATCGTGAACATTCACACAGCTTATATAAACATTGTCGCTGTCCTCGGTTATTATAAAGGCAGACACAAGCTTTTCGTCGAACGTAAGAACTGTGTTTCCGCCCTCAAGGGCAATAGTCATACTGTTAAGTCTTTCGGAGCTGTCGAAGTAAATTTCGCCTACGCCGTAGTCAGATGAGAAGTTACCCGGAAGAGTAATTGTATATTTCAAATTAAGGTAGTCGTCCTCCTCCGTTATTGCACTTAAGCTGAAGCCTGTTCCCTTTTTAAGGGTTATGGTGTCGCTGGCTTCGTCCGTTGACAGGTTTTTATGGGTTGACTCATAAATCGTTATGGCAACGGAAGATGTTGTGTAGTCTGTTTTGTATGATGCGCTTTCCTTAAGTGTAAATGTAATTACAGCATCGTCACCAACCTGTGCAATATCCGTAAGATCTATAAGGAGACAGTTTCTGTTAAGGGTCTGAGCCGCTGCAGAAAGCTCCGTATCCTCAAATGTAAATGTCAGCGTTAAATCTTCCTCTTTAACAACAGGCTTGGGAAGGTCATAGCCCTTAACTGTGAAAACGTCCTCCGCTACGTCCGTAACAAGCTTATAGTCGTTAATTTCGGGCTGAGGATAGTATATGTAAACAGATTTTCTGTCAGCAGTCATTTTAACACTGAAATCTGTGTCTGTTACGTCCATAGCTATTCGTGTAATATTATAGCTGCCTTCTGTTCGTTCCCCTACTCTTACTTCGCCTATGCCCCCGACGTTTGCGTCTGCCTTAACTCTGCCTAAGGCTGATGTTGCAGCGTAAATGTCGAGATAATATCTTCCGTCGGAGACTGTTCCCTCTTCGAATTTGCTCAATTCGTCATCGGCTTCAATCTTTAAATATGTGCCGTCAGAACCCTTTAAAATATTAGTTATCTGAGCGTCATAATGGTTTGCGTCGGAAAGTTCATAGAGATTTTTAGGCAGACCGTCGCTGTCTGTTGAAAGGGTTATTTGAGTATATTCCTCAGTGTCGGCGCTTGCGTCCGTTTCATCTTCGGGAGACGGTGAGTAAGACGTACCGCCGGTTGTTCCCTCGGAGTTTATAATAATGGTTCTTGTGGAGTTATCCCACTGAACGTCATAGCCCAGTGTTTCCGAAACAAAACGAACGGGAATCATAGTTTTTGAGTTTATAAGCTTAGGGGGTATTTCCATAGTCTGCTCTTTATTGTTATAATATGCCGTAGTTGAGTTAATTTTAAGCACCAAAAGATTGCTGTCACGTGAAACATAAACCTCTTCTCTGTCGGCATTCCATGAAACAACCGCCCCTGTTTTTTCAAAAACCTCTCTTGCAGGCACAAGGCTGTAGCTGTTTAAAATTATAGGGGGCATTGAAAGATTGTTTAAATCCTCGCCGTTAACCTTTAAAAATACCTCTTCGGCGTTATATTTGTGATTTGCGCCGTCATAGTTAAGGGTGTATGTGACATATCTGTTTGCGCCGAAGCTCTCACAGGCTAAACCCAAAACAAGAACAGCTGTCAAAAATAAACTTATTGTTCTTTTAAAAATCTTCATAACCAAATTCTCCTAATATCTTCATTTCAAAACACTTAGATTTAATTCTAGCAAAAATAAATTCATAAGTCTTTAAAATTCACAACATTTAATAAAACTGTAACATCGCCGTAACAAAAAGAAAAGCCTAACCCCAAATAAGGTTAAGGCATTTCATAGTTTCATTGGTTGGTTTCCTCTTCGGTTTCAGTCTCTACAAGCTCATAATCGTCGGGGTTGTCGGGAATTTCAACCTGTGTTTGGTTTATGTCTGAATACTGAACCGTTGTGGTATATTTAAATGTAAAAACGTCGGAATCGGCATAAACCTGACCGTCATAATACATTTCATAACCGGTAACATAGCCGTCGGCGTCAATATAGCCCACAAAGCTTGCTTCGTTAAAGGCAAGGTTTTTATAGGTTGTTCCCGTTACGGAGAGAATTTCGAAAATTTCTTCATCGGGAGCCTCCGCAAGGTTTTGAAGATTGAAGGTAAATTCAAGCTTTTGAGAGCCGTCTTTATAGTTTGTTGTATGGATTTCACTGACGGTATATTCGTAAAGCTTAAAATAATATCCGTCAATCATATATTTTACATCGCTCCACTCATAGCTTTGCTTATAGAGGTTATCCTCTAATGAGTAATATAAAAATCCGTCCGCATATGAAGCCTCCATAAGGCTTGAATTGCCTGCTACGGTATCATCTAAAACAAAGTTTGCTTTATAATTGTCGCCGTCGCCGTCCTTAACCTTAGCAATATGGGTGCTGCTGTCGATTACATAGGGGTGGTCTGTTTCAGCAAACATATTCATAACAACATGCTTATCCTTTGTTACACTGTCGGCAAGCTCGGAATTTGCATAGCAGTCGAAAAATTTATCAAAGGCGGTGGCGTCCTCATCTTCCGAGACTATGTCATCATCGCTTTTTTCCTCTAAAACAAGTTCCTCTGTTCCGCTGTTTCCCCCTTCGGAGGTCTTTCCGCAGCCCGGCAAAATGCTCGAAATAAGGCATAAGCTTAAAGTAAAAGTCAAAAATCTTTTCAAAATAAATCTCTCCTTAAGTTTCTTCTGTCAACGATTGTTTTATATTTTTTCTCAGCTCTTCCCCGGCTTTTAAAGCCGTTTCGGTAGCTTCCGCTCCGCCGTTAAGACGGGCTATTTCATAAATAACGCCCTTTTCGTCAAGCTGTCTGACAGTTGTTCTGACGCTTTCGCCTTCAAAGGTCTTTTCTATGCCGAAGTTTATGTCCCCTGCGGCGCAGATTTGTGAAAGGTGGGTTATGCAGAGGATTTGTCTGCTTTTGCCAAGCTCCGACATTTTTACTGCCACCTGACCGGCTGTTCTGCCGCTTATACCTGTGTCGATTTCGTCAAATATAAATGTCTCCATATCGTCACAGGCTGAAAGCACCGACTTTATGGACAGCATAACTCTGCTCATTTCACCGCCGGAAGCTGTTTTAACAAGGGGCTTAGGCTCCTCCAAGCCGTTGGCTGAAATAAAAAATTCAACCTCGTCCATACCCAGTCTGTCAAAACCTGCCCGTCTTGTTATATTTATTTTAAAGGATGCCTTTTCCATACCAAGCTCATGAAGGCATTTTTCAATTTCCCCCTCAATCTGCTTTGCATATTTCTTTCTTATTTCGGAAATTTTTATGCAGGCATGGAAAATATCCGTTTTTTGCTTTTTTATTTTTTCGGAAAGCTCCGCCGCCTTTTCGGCGCTTGATAGAAGTCTTTCCTCTTTTTCCTCGGCTTCAGCTAAGAATTTCAAACATTCCTCTTCGCTTCCGCCGTATTTTTTGGTTATATCCCTTATAAGGTCAAGTCGCTTTTCGCATGCGTCAAGCTCGCCCGGTGAGCCTTCTGCTCTCTCTTCAATGTCCTTAAGAGCTTCAACAACCGAGTTTATTCTGCTGTTTATTTCTTCGATTTCGTCAATTGCCCCTCTGACACCTTCTTCAAGCTTTGAAAGCATAATAAGACTGTTTTCCGCTTCGGCGGTCTTTTCAACAGCCGACCC
>JAJBVU010000026.1 GCA_020859645.1 Eubacterium sp.
ATAACAGCGGCAGCGGTTCTTCTTTTGGTTGTATATTATTCTGCAAACATTATACAAGAGAGAATTTATGCGGCAAGAAACAAAAGACGGCTTCAGCTTATTGCGTCACAGGGAGAGGATATGGAAACAGTTTCGGTTAATGTTCAAATAGATTCGGGAAACAGCATTCTTGCCTATGCTTCACAGATTATAGGCACCAGAAATGAACAGCAGGACAGCTTTTTCGTTTCCGACTGCGGCGAGTTTGACCTGCTTAAGAAAAGCTATGTTGTGGCTGCGGTCTGCGACGGTATGGGGGGCTTAAGCTCCGGAGCCGACGCAAGCAGGCTGGCAATCGAGTGCATTAAGCGAGAAACAAACACATATTTTGCCTCCGACGAGCCTAAAAACATACCCGAATTTCTCAAAAATATAGCCATAAAGGCTAACGAGCTTGTTTACAGCTACGGCGTTGAAAACGGCGGCGGTCAGTGCGGAACCACTATGGTTTTGACAATTTTTGAAAACAACAGGCTCTATTGGCTTTCCGTAGGGGACAGCAGAATTTATGTTATCAGAAACGGAAAGATTATTCAAATTACAAACGACCATAACTATGCTTACCTTTTGGAGCAGAGAGTTAAGGAAGGGCTTATAACCCGTGAAGAGGCTATGGCTGAAAGAAACAGAGAGGCGCTTATAAGCTTTATAGGTATTTCGGAGCTGGATATTATTGATCTCTGCAATGCGCCTATTGAGCTTGAAAAGGGCGATATCGTCCTTTTATGCAGCGACGGTCTTTATAAGGTAATGACAGATGAAGAAATCTGTGAATATGTAAACGAAAATAAGAATGACCCCGAGGCTTTGGCGAGAAATCTCCCCTCAGAGTCCTTCGACAGAAACAACGGAAGCCAGGACAATACAACCGTAGCGGTTGTTTGTTATAAATGATGAGCGACAAGAAAAAATAATGTTCAGTTCTTTCCTCACAAGATTTCACGAAAGGAGAAATGTTTTATGAATTTAACAAGATGTGCAAGCGGTCATTTTTATGACAGTGACAAGTATGCAACCTGTCCTCACTGCAGCAGTGCGGGCGCAGTGGCAAGCGACAGCGTTACTATGCCTTTAAAGCCAAGCGAAGACAAAACTATGGCTTTGGATTTTACTACAGCAACGGGAGGCGGTTCTTCCGCTACACTGGGAGGGGCTGCCGTTACACAGAGCCTTTCAAAGGCTACAGCTGCAGCAGCGGCTGATGACGACCAGAAAACAATTTCATATTCAGCTCAGTCTTTGGGAACAGAGCCTGTTGTAGGCTGGCTTGTTGTTTCTCAGGGTCCCGATATGGGCGTTGACTTCCGCCTTAAAACAGGCAGAAACTTTATAGGCAGATCATCGGTTATGGATATTTCCCTTAAAAACGACAAAACCGTTTCAAGAGAAAAGCACGGCATAGTTGTTTATGACCCCAAGAGCTGCTCTTATATTATGCAGCCCGGCGCTTCAAAGGAACTTTGCTATTTAAACGACGAGGTTGTTTTATCACCCGTTAAGCTTAAGGCTTATGACGTTATAACCGTAGGCGAAACCTCCCTTTTGTTTATACCTCTTTGCTCTAAAGACGGCTTCAACTGGGACAAAAACAACAGCGACAAAGATTGATAAAGGAGATGAAATAAATGGGCGGAATTTCGATTTTTAACAGTATTTTAAGTTATATTTTATATGTGGGCTTAGGCGTATTAAGCTATGTTATAATGAGTTATATTGTTATGTTCCAGGGCAGAAAAGCCGGACTTAACAATGACTGGTTTGCTTATATTCCCATTGTCAGAACCGTTTACAGACTTGACATGGTGGGAGAAGCAAGATGGAAGTGTATATTTATAGGCGGCTTGGCTGCAATAATCAAGAGCCTTCTGCTTGTTTTGCTTATAATAACAATGGTTAACGGCTCAACCTTCGGCGCAATTATTTTTGATATTCTTCTTATTGTGTTTATGGCTGCCTGTGCATACATAGAATATAATTTCGACAGAAAGCTTTACAGACTTTTCGGTTTTAACGAGCATCTTGCTCTTATAGGCATGGCTGCCGCTTTGGCTTCTATGTTTATTGTAATTTGTATTCCTTCTCTCTTTGCTCTTTTGGGCGATGTTCTTTCATATTCTGCTCTTGATTATATTTTTGACGGCGGAGTGGGCGATGTTGCCATGACAGCTGTAGGTTCAACAATGAGCGTGGTTATTCTCTATGTAGGCGTTCCCACAACTGCAAGCATAATCAGCTTAGATACTGTATTTACAAATATATTTAACTTTATTACGGCTTTTGACAACAGATGTCAGGCTAACTCCGTTATTGCAAACAACAATGCGGCTGTAGTAGGTTCGCCTGCTCCTTCAGCTGCTCCCAATGCAGGTCAGCTTGTATGTACCGCAGGTATGTATAAGGACGCAGCCTTTTCCGTTGAAAACAACTTTGAAATTATTTTGGGCAGAGACTCATATTTTGCAAGCATCGTTATAAACGAAAACGCAGCGGCTATAAGCAGAAAGCACTGCGGAGTAAGATATAACAGCGCAACGGGAGACTACACGGTTACAGACTATTCTTCAAACGGAACATATGTAGCAGATACGGGAGAGAGACTTCCCAAGAATACTCCCAAGACACTTTCAAGAGGCACAAGCATCTATCTCGGCGACAAGATGAACAGATTTAAACTCATGTAACTATAAAAGCGATTGCGGGAGTGCGAAGCACGCAGCAATCGGCTTTTATAGCAGACGGTATCTGAAAAGCAGAACCGACGGTTTAAAAAAACAGCTCCGGTGCGGAAGGGCGGCTTTTGCCCTTTTGCATCGGATTGTTGTTTAAATTTTAAGACAGGGAGGAAAAAGTATTGTTAAACGATATTTGTTTAAACTGCTTTAACAGCACAGGGGGCTTTGAAATATGTCCTCACTGCGGCTTTGTTAAAGATACACCGCCCGAAAACGACTTTCATCTTTTTCCCGGGACAATTTTGGACGGAAGATACCTTATAGGTACGGTTATAGGCTTCGGCGGCTTTGGTGTAACATATAAGGCCTATGACGTTAAACTTAATTCGGTAGTAGCTATTAAGGAATTTTATCCTTCGGGAATTGTAAACAGAGTGCCGGGAGAAAAGGAAATTCAGATTTTCGACGGCGAAGATAAGGCACACTACAGAGAATATCTCGAAAGATTTTTAGATGAGGCAAAAAACCTTGCTCAATTTAACGGCAGAGCCAACATCGTTAATGTTTTCGGCTTTTTTGAAGAAAACAATACGGCTTATATAGTTATGGAATATCTTGACGGTATATCCCTTAAGGACTATATTGCCCAAAACGGAAAAATGCCTGCCGACACAGCCCTCATTATTATAAACGACCTTTTGGAGGGCGTTAAGGCGGTTCATGAAAAGGGCATTGTTCACAGAGACCTTGCCCCCGACAACATTATTCTGACAAATGACGGACTTGTAAAAATTTTAGACTTCGGCAGCGCAAGATTTTCTTCGGACAACAACGAAAAAACATTGTCTGCATTTATTAAACCCGGCTACGCAGCTCCCGAACAGTATGCCTCAAAGGGCAATCAGGGCGGCTGGACAGACCTTTACGGCTTAGGCGCAACCCTTTATTATATGGTAACGGGCGTTAAGCCGGTAGACTCTTCAGACCGGCTGGCAAAGGACACTCTGGAGCGCCCCTCTCAAATGGGCATAGACCTGCCTGTTGAAATGGATAAATCAATTATGAAGGCAATGGCTCTTCAGGTTGAGATGCGTTTTAAAACAGCCGATGAATTTTTGGCTGCTCTTGCAGGGGAATATGAAATCGAATATCCCGATGTGGAAATAAAAAAGAGAAAAAGAATAAGAAATATTATAGCCGGTCTTTCGGTGGCTGTCTGCGTTTGTACGGCGCTTTTGGTTGTATTTTTGATCAGATATTTTAAACCCGATCCCTACAGTGAAATAGAACCCTGCGACTTAAGCGTTTGGGTATATGTTGAAAACAGCGTCTATGACCCGGGCAAGTCTTATATGCCCGATGAATTTAAGGCGAAAATTTCAGAAAACAAGGCGGCTCAGTATGAAAATCAAAAGCAGGTTTATGTTTCAAACATAGGCGAAAAGTTTAAGGAAATGATGACCAAAAGCTACGGTCTTAACGGCGACATAAACGTAAATGTTTTGGTTTTTGACAGTCTTGAGGGTCTTGATACTTCATTAAAGGACTATGCCGAAAGAGGCGAGCTGCCGGATATATTTATGGTGGGCAGCTCCTATGACGATATTAAAGACAGCTGTCTCGTTCTCAGCGACTATGAGGACGTTATAAATTCCGTAGGAAACAGCTTCCTTAACTGGGAAAACTACGGAGAGCTTTATCCCGATGAAAAGCTTATACCTTTGGGCTTTTCAACCCCTATTATGTATGTAAACGATTCTCTTGTTGAGGATTATAAGCTTTATATGGACGACCTTGAAGCTTTGGAAGGCGTAAGCAGCATAGACAGCCTTACCGCATTAGACGAATTTGTAGGCACAGAGGTTCTTACCAGAGCCAGCAAGGGCAGTAAGTCCGGCGCAAGACTTTGGGCAGTAGACGAAGCGGCGTATAATGACATTTTGAGGCTTTACGGCGAGGGGCTTACAAATGCTTCGGGAGAAGCCGAAATGGGCGAATCTACGGAGACTGTTATGTCGCAGCTTAAGGAAAGCTATGATAAAAACGGCTTCAGCAAATCGGCTCCTATTGAAAATTATTTTTATTTTGACCAGCTTGCTTATTTTATAAGCGATACAAAGGAATATGAAAATGTAAACAATTATATGGGCGGCAGATATGAAATTATGCCTGTTATGAACAACGACCTGTGTCTTGTTTCATTCGACAGCGAAATCGCCGTTAACGCAGCCCTTGCCGAGGACGAAAACAAGCTTCTTGCGGCGAGAGCATTTATAGAATATCTTTTAAGCGATGAGGGTCAGACATATCTCCATATAATTATAGGCGAAAGCCTTCCCGTTAACCCTTCAACCCTGAAAACCTATACAGGCGCAAACAGCAGTCTTGAATTTTTGACAAGCTATAAGAATGCGGTTGTTTTGGGTCAGAACAGGGCAGCCGACGATGCTTTGGGACGCAAATATTATTACGGCTGTTATGTAGGCGAAGCAGGGGCTGATGAGTTAGACGCCGGTTTGGAGCTTGATGAAATTAAGGAGCTTTACGCTGCTGAGGAAACCACTGAAGCAACTACGGAAGCGGTGACAGAAGCGGCGGCTGAAGCTGCCGAAGAAGCGGCGGAGACCGAAACCGAAGCAGTAACCGAGGGTCAGACGGCGGCTGAAGCTGTCAGTCAATAATAAACAAAAGGGCAGATTAGGGATAAGCTGAGGCTGCTTTTAAAAGAGGTTGATTATATGGAAAGATGTATGAAATGTATGGCAAGACTTGACAATAAAAGAGGGGGCTGCCCCGAATGCGGAGCCCTTGCCGGTGAAACAAGCCGTGCGGCAGGCCATCACCTTAAAGCCGGCAGCCGTCTGGGGGGAAAGTATCTTGTGGGGCTTGCTTTAGCCGATAATTCTGTTTGTATTAAGTATATAGGCTTAAGAGAAGCGGATAATAAAAAGGTTATTATCGAAGAATATTATCCTAAAAATCTTGCCGTAAGAGAGGGCGGAGAGGCTCTCGTGCGTTTCAGATCACAGGCAAAAAACAATCTTTTTGCCAAGGGCTTGGGCATGTATATTTCAGACGCAAAGAAAATAGAGAGTCTGCCTAAAACATCGGTTCTTTGCAGAATTTTTGACATTCTTATTGAAAACAACACAGGCTATGTTGTATGGGACTATGAAGATGGCAAGCCCTTAAGCAAGCATATTAAAAAGCCCGGGTCATTTACCGTTGAGAATATAAGCAAGAACATAAAGGCTATGCTTGAAACCCTTAATAAGCTCCATTCTCAGGGGATAGTTCACGGGAATATATCTCCGGATCACATTTTTGTCAGCCGAACGGGTAAATTCAGACTTATGGATTTCGGCGTAGGCGGCTATGTAAACAGCACAGGCTTTCCTCTGTATAATCCCCACTACTCCCCCTGTGAGGCAAGGGGCGAAGGGGCTTCGGTTGATGCGGCGACAGATGTATATTCTATGGCGGGCATATATTATAAGCTATTAACGGGGGTAACTCCCTTTGATGCGGAAAAAAGACGGAACGGCAAAAAGCTGCCCGGTATAAGAGAGCTTGGAATAAGGGCTCCCAAAGGGGTTGACAACGCCGTTATGAACGGGCTTAACCTAAACCCGGCATGCAGATATAAAAACGCAGGAGAGTTTTTAAAGGCTCTTCAAAACAGGGATACTAAGCGTATTAAAGATGATTTCGGCGAAAACACCGGCTCCGGAACAGGTATTGACCTTAAAAGATATATTCTGCCTATAGGGGCGGGAATTTTGGCAGGGGCTCTGATTATAGGGCTTTTAAGCTTTGCGGGTACGAAGATAATTGCTTCGAAGTTTTCCGGAGACAAGGCGGCTTCAGGGGCGGCTGTAGAAACAACTGAAGCCGAAGTCTCAACCGTTTTGCAGGAGGCTTCAACGGAAATTGTTACTACGGCTCCCACGGAAACGTCTTCGGCGGTTCAGCCTGTTACGGAGACGGCGGAGATTAAAACAGAAGCCACGACAAAAAAATCCGATAATATTTCGGACAGCGGCTCTGTCAGTAATTCGGGCGGTTCGGCACACTCAAAGAGCTCTCAGGACACTAACCGGCAGACAGCAGACAAGCCTGCCGAAACGGCGTCGCAGGCTGCTCCTGTCAGTCAAGAAGCACAGACGGAATCCGTGACTGCCGCACCCAGCGTGCCTGATGAAGTTGCTTCCGGAAGACCGGACGGATGGCCGGCATAAGTCTAAAGCTTATAATAAGCGCTTATATACTATTTTTTGATTTTTTGGAAAGAGGTGAAAATAATGGCGAAATGTTTAGGCTGTATGAAAGAGCATAACGAAAAGAACGGTGTGTGTCCTTACTGCGGTTATGACAACAACAGCAAGCCCACAGAAGCCTATCATATGGTGCCGGGGTCTATATTAGAGGGACGTTATCTTATAGGCAGGTGCGTCGGTCAGGGCGGCTTCGGTATAACATATATAGGCTGGGATCTGCAGCTTGAAAGAAAAATTGCCGTTAAGGAATATTTTCCCAGTGACTTTGCAACAAGAGCCTTGGGAGAACAGCAGCTGACTATTTATAACGGGGATGCTGCCGACCAGTTCGGAGCAGGGCTTAAAAGCTTCATCGATGAGGCTCAGAGACTTGCCAAGTTTAACGGTATAAAGGGTATTGTTGATATTTATGATACATTTATAACCAATAATACAGGCTATATAGTTATGGAATTTCTTTCGGGTGTTTCGGTTAAGGATATGCTTAAGGCTAACGGAACCCTTGACTACCCCACTGCGAAGGAAATTGTTGTGGAAATGCTCTATATTTTGAACGAGGTTCATAAAGAGGGTATTATCCACAGAGATATTGCGCCGGATAATATTTTTATTACGGACGAGGGTGAATTTAAGCTTTTGGATTTCGGTGCGGCAAGATATGCTTCAATCGTAAATTCAAAGAGCCTTTCGGTAATTTTAAAGCCCGGCTACGCCCCTGCGGAGCAGTACAGAAGAAGAGGAAACCAGGGTCCATGGACGGATATTTATGCCCTTGCGGCTACATTTTATAAGCTGATTACGGGGGTTACGCCGCCGGAATCTATGGAGAGAATTAACGGCGACAATCTTGTTCCTCCTTCAAAGCTTGGGGTTCAGATACCCAAAAACGATGAAATTATTCTTCTTAACGCTTTGAACGTTATGCCCGAAAACAGAGTTCAGAACGCAAAGGAATTTTTAGACGCTCTGGGCGGCAAAAGAGCAGTCAGAAAGAGAGAAAGAAACTTAGGAGCCGATACGGGAAAGATGTATAAATTCGCTATTCCCCTTTTGGTAATTTCTCTTATTTTCGTAGGGGCTTTCGGCGTTTATGTTAAAGCCGGAGGCATAGACATGGAATACGTAGGTGAAATTGTAAGAGGTTCTTATGAAATAGCCGACGGATTTGCCATTGTAAGAAACGTAGTAGGCAAAGACAGAGAGCAGGCTGAAAAGCTTCTCAACATGGACGGCTTTAAGGTTGAAATAGGCGAGTCAATATATATCGACGTTATTGACGAGGGCAAGGTTGCGGCGCAGACACCTTCATCGGGCAGCGCTTCAACAGAGGATACCGTAATTACCCTTGTAGTAAGCTTAGGCGCCCAAACAGGCGACATAGGCGCTTATATAAACAGATCCGCCGATGAGGTTATGACAGAGCTTAAGGCGGCAGGCTTCTATAATATCGATACTATGCCCGGTGAGAAAAACGAGCTTCCCGAGGGTACGGTTGAAGCGGTTAAGTCCAACGCAGAGGAAATCGCAGAAAACTCACAGGTTAAGCTTTCATCGCCTATAGTTCTTTATGTTTCCGACGGAAGCAATTTCGAAATCGATGAAACCAAGGATGTTAAGGTTCCCAATGTAACAAAGAAGAAATATACAGACGCAAGCAGTACAATTGTTGAAAACAAGCTTATTGTAGGCTCAGTTTCCTATGAATACAGCAGCTCTGTTAAAGAGGGCTATGTAATAAGCCAAAGCCCCTC
>JAJBVU010000111.1 GCA_020859645.1 Eubacterium sp.
GGGTAATTGAATTGGAGCTTAATTTAACGGAATTCGGTATAAGGCGATTTATAAATGACGGTCAAGAGTTTTTTTTAGGCAGAAAAAAAGCGCAGGAGGGCAAGGTGAAGGGTGTTCGCTTTGTTGACGGCGATAATATAAAGTTTGCGGGGAAGGTTGTTGACGAAAGCCCAAAGGGAGAATACCTTGCGGAGGTAAGCTTTGACATAAACGGCAGTCCTTCAAGCTGCCGCTGCTCATGCGGAAAGGGAATAAGGTGCCGACACTGCGCAGCGCTTTTGTTTGAGCTTATGAGCGACAAGGGTTCTCACAGCGGCGACCTAAGCGCAAATTATGTTGCGTCTAAAAATTTTCTCGATATGCTTGAAAAGCTGAGACTTGAGGATATGAGACAGCTTTCCTTTGCTGCGGCTGAAAAAATCAGAATAGAGCCCGAGGTATATTTCAGCCCCCAAAAAGCGGAGCTTGCCCTTTATATCGTTAAAAAAGGCAGACGGAAAAAGCCCATTGAAGATATATTCGAATTTGCCATAAACGTAGACAGAAACACAGGGAAAAACTTCAGAGACTACGGCTATAACATAAACAGCTTCACCGATGAAAGCAAAAAAATATTGAATTTTATATACAGCCATTCCGAAATTAAGGCAGGCTTTATTGCCCTGTCCAATTTAAGCGAGGACAAAAGCCGTTTTATTTTGTCTGAGGTGTCTTTAGACAGCTTTTTTAATCTGTTTTCATCGAGCCGTCTTTCCGCAGTGGAGGGAGAGGAGAAGTTCAAGCTGAATTTTCGGGATGAAACTCCCTTAATTTTTATTGAAGCCGCTGTCTCCGACGGAAGGGTTAAGCTTAAGAAAAAATTTAAGCCCGGAGGGGTTTATATAACAAATACCCACGGGTATATTTTGCTTGAAAACATATTTTACAGAACATCCGTTGACTACGCCTGTGTAATAAGAGATATTGAAGCAGCCTTTAATATTGCCGGCGGAAAAGAAATTACCTTTGAAGCTTCGGACTTGGGCAGACTTGTGGATTACTGCATACCCGTTTTATGTAAATATGACCTTTTGAAGGAGCCGGGAAAAATTTTCGACAGTCTTTCAATGACTCCATTTAAATCTCAGATTTTTTTGGAACGGAGAGGGAAAGCTCTTTGCGGAAAGGTCAAATATATATACGGCGACACTGTAATCGATTATAATGACAAAAGCGTATATCGTGAATATCGAAATGACAGAGCCGAAACTGTTTTTAAGCTGGGTCTTGAGGGAATGGGCTTTTATGACAACGGTGCAGAGGGCTTTTTAATGACCTCGGAGGACGATATTTTCAGTTTTATGAAATACGGAATTTCAGCCCTTAAAAAGAACACAGAGGTGTTTTTAAGCGAGGACCTAAAGGCAATAAGAAAATCTGCTGAAAAGACTGTCAGCATTGGTGTTCGCTATGAGGGAGGACTTATTGACGCCGAATTTGATTTAAGCACAATTAACCTTGACGAGATGAAAGAGGTTTTAAGTGCCTATGAATATAAAAAGAAATATTACCGCTTTTCGGACGGAAGATTTTTAAGCATCGACGACAACAAAACCTTCCTTAAGTTTATAAAGTTTTTCTCGCCCTCTAAAAGCGACCTTTCAAAGGGAAGCTTTAAAACAGGAGCAAGCAGGCTTATTGTTTTCGACAGGCTTTTTGACGAAAACGAAAAAAGCTCAATCAGCTTTGACAAGGCCTCAAGAGGGCTTATTGAAAGATTTAACGAGCTTAAGGGCTTGGATCTTTCCGTTCCGCAGTATTATAAGGGCATTTTGAGAGACTATCAAAAGGAAGGCTTTAAGTGGCTGAAATCCGTTGGTGAATGCGGCTTCGGCGGCGTTTTGGCTGACGATATGGGTCTCGGCAAAACCGTTCAGGTTATAAGCTATCTCTATGATAAATACGATAAGAAAAACATTTTCGACGGGGAGGAAAAGCCCTCCTTGGTGGTCTGCCCCACATCTCTTATTTTTAACTGGGAGGCTGAGCTTGAAACCTTCGGCGGCGGTCTTAAATATGAAATAGTTTACGGCACAGGGGCAAAGCGGAAGGAAATTTTAAAGAAGAAAACACAGATTTTCGTAGCTTCCTACGAAACCGTAAAAAGAGACTTTGACATATATAAAAATATGGACTTTGCTGTAATTTTGGCTGATGAAGCACAGTTTATCAAAAACAGGGCTACAAGAAGCTTCACCGCCTTAACGGCTCTAAAAAGCGAGGTTCGCTTTGCTGTTACAGGCACTCCCTTTGAAAATTCATTAAGCGAGCTTTGGTCTGTATTTGAGTTTATAATGCCCGGTTATTTGGGCAGCTATAAAAGCTTTGTGGCGAATTTCGAAAAGCCCATTGTCAAAAACAATGACAGAAGTAAGATGACAGCCCTTCAAAAGCTTATTTCGCCCTTTGTTTTAAGACGTGAAAAGGGCGATGTTTTAAGAGACCTGCCCGAAAAGACGGAAATTTACAGATATACCCTTATGACTGACGAGCAGTCTAAGCTTTATAAGGCTGAGCTTTTAAAGGCAAGGGGAATGATTAAAACCGACATTGAAGGCAATAAAATCAACCGCATAAAAATTTTAAGCGAGATAACAAGACTGAGACAGATTTGCTGTCACCCTTCGCTTTTCTTAGAGGGGTATAAGGGGGAAAGCGGAAAGCTTGACTATCTTATGGAAAATTTGGGAGGACTTATTGAAAGAGGTCACAAGGTTTTGATTTTTTCACAGTTTACGTCAATGCTTGCCATAATCAGAGAAAGGCTGTCTCTTAAGGGCATAGAATATTTCTATATTGACGGCTCAACGCCGCCCCCCGAACGCCTTGAAAGAGTAAACGAGTTTAATTCGGGAAACAAAGCCTTTGTTTTCCTGATTTCTCTGAAAGCAGGGGGAACAGGTCTTAACCTGACCGGAGCGGACACAGTTATTCACTTTGACCAGTGGTGGAACCCGGCTGTTATGGAGCAGGCTTCCGACAGAGCCCACCGCTTCGGTCAAATAAGAAGGGTCAACGTCTACAGCCTTATAACCAAAAACACTATAGAAGAAAAAATATTGAAGCTTCAAAAGAAGAAAAAACAGCTTTTTAATGATGTGTTAAATTTAGAGACAGGCTTCCTTTCGGATATGACGGAAGAAGACATATTAGATTTGTTTTCATAAGATTTTGCAAAAACACTTGCTTTTTTTAGTATACAACCCGGCTCTTGTTTGTGTCGGGTTTTCTTTTTGAAAATTTAGGAAAAGTGACAGGTTTTGCCTTGAAAAGAAAGACTGTTTGTGATATGATAATATAAATAATTTTATGTTGTAACGAAAACAGAATTTTTCTACAAGGCAGGTTTAAAACATGAAAACTTTTGAGGTAAATGCAAAATCGGGGGCTTACCCCATATATATAGAAGAGGGCTTCGGAGGACTTCTTAAAGCCTTTGAAACGGCTCATCTTACAGGTGTTAAGGGCATAATTATCTGCGACACAAATACGGAAAGGCTTTACTTAAATCAGGTTAAAGACCTTCTTAAAGACAGCTTTCTGTCTCTCTGCTCTGTCTCATTTGAAGCAGGAGAGGAAAGAAAGAACCTTGACACAATTATTACTTTTTACAAAACAATGGTTGAAAACGGTTTAGACAGGAAGTCCGTTGTTATTGCCTTAGGCGGTGGCGTAGTAGGGGATATGGCAGGTTTTGCGGCCGCTACCTATATGAGGGGAATAAAATACGTTCAAATCCCCACGACCCTTCTTGCTCAGGTTGATTCATCGGTCGGGGGCAAAACCGCCGTTGACTTTATGGGAAACAAAAATATGGTAGGGGCTTTTTATCAGCCATCATTCGTATATATGAACACCGAAACCCTTAATACTCTGCCCTACAGAGAGGTTGCCGCCGGAATGGCTGAGGTTATTAAGCACGGTCTTATAATCGACAATGACTATCTTGAAATGCTTAAAAGAGACAAGGCTGACATAAATGCTTTAAAGCCGGAAGCTGTCAGAGAGGTGCTTTACGGTTCATGCAAAGCAAAATCTTTCGTTGTATCCAAGGACGAAAAGGAAACAGGCTTAAGAGAAATTTTAAACTACGGTCATACCTTCGGTCACGCCGTTGAGAGCCTTTTGGAATTTAAGCTTCTTCACGGCGAATGTGTGGCAATCGGTATGGCGGCGGCTTTAAGCCTGAGCCTTAAAAGGGGAGTTATTACCCAAGAGGAATACGCCGAAATTATTGACTTAATTCAATATTTCGGGCTTGAAACAAAGGCGCAGGGCGTAAACTCAGAACAGGTTTACAGCCAAATGCTTAAGGACAAAAAGACCAAAAACAATGTTGTTACCCTTGTTTTGCTTGAAAAAATCGGCAGGGCATACAGAGACAGCAATGTGGCGACAGAAGACATTTTTGAAGCAATAGAGACTGTTGTCGAGAGGTAAAAATATGCTTAATACTGTGTTTATTTTGCTTTTTTGTTTTTTCGTGGCTGAAGATGTGTTTTTGAAGCAGCTTGTGGTTAAGCTTCTTCAGCCGGTGGGAGAGGTCAGTGTAATCAACAACTTCTTCTATTTAACATATGTTGAAAACAGCGGAATGGCGTTCGGGCTTCTTTCCGGCGCAAGATGGCTTTTCGTGGCTTTCACTGTTATAATTTTGGCTGTTATATTTGCCTTTTTCTTAAAATGCAGAACAAAAAGCTATCCTGTTTTGCTTCGTCTTTCGGCGGTTATGATTGCCTCCGGAGCAGTAGGCAACCTTATTGACAGAATAAGACTTGGCTATGTGGTGGATTATCTCCGCTTTGTGTTTTTCGGTCACTCCTTTGCGGTGTTTAATTTTGCTGACATTCTTGTTGTTTGCGGAACAGGGCTTTTGTGCCTTTATATATTGATTGAAGATAAATCGGAGGTAGATAAGAAATGAAAAAGCTTTCTCTTTTGGCTGTTTTAACCCTGACTGCTGTTTTAATAATCACCGAGACTGCTTTTGCCAGAATTTACGGCGGAACGGTTTTATACAGTATGACACCTAAATTTTCCTTTAAGTTTTTGCTGCCTGTAATTTTGGGGGTTGCTGCCTTTGCAATTGTTAAATTTATTTTTAAGGATAAGCTTATTGCATTAATCTGCACCTTTGTTGTATTTTTTATAGTTTTTTTTGTGACCTGCTTTCCTGCCATCAGTGTTTACAGCTCATATTATAAGGGAAAATTTACAGAGCTTGCAGGCACAGTCAGCGGCTTTCAAAGCGACGTTAAGGAAGAAAGCTTTATTATAAACGGCGTTGTTTTTAAGGATTATGTAAATTCGGGCTTGGGTTATGATTTTTCTGCGTCAAAGGGCGGAGTTGTTACCGGAGACGGTCAGCTTTTATACATCCGCTATGTTGAATTCGGAGGCAGAAATGTTATCTGCTATATTGAAAATGTAATGTGAGGTTTTCTATGAACACAGAACAATTTGTATGCGGCATAGAAGATGAGGGAATGCGCCTTGACAGCTTTTTATCCCTTAAGCTTCAGGACGTAACAAGAAGCAGAGTTCAAAAGCTTATAGATGAATATGTTTTTGTAAACGGCAAAAAAGTCGGGAAAAGCCTTAAGCTTAAATGCGGCGATGAGGTTTCGGTAACTCTTCCCGAAGCAGTTGAAGCAGAGATTAACGCCGAAAACATTCCTCTTGACATTTTATATGAGGACAGGGACTTAATCGTTATAAACAAGCCTCAGGGAATGGTTGTTCACCCTGCTCCGGGACACTTTTCCGGAACACTGGTAAACGCCCTTATGTATCACTGCAAAGACGGACTTTCGGGCATAAACGGCGTTATGCGTCCGGGAATAGTTCACAGAATAGACAGAGACACAAGCGGAGTTTTGGTGGCGGCGAAAAACGACTTTGCCCACAATGCTTTGGCGGAACAGCTTGAAAAGCACAGTATGAAGAGAATTTATAAGGGAATTGTTTACAACGGTTTTAAGGAGCCTGAGGGAACAATTGAAACCCAAATCGGCAGAAGCCAAAGAGACAGAAAGAAAATGGCTGTTTTAAAAGCCGGAGGACGCAGAGCCGTAACCCATTACAGGGTTATTGACGCCAACGGGGGCTATAGTTTTGTTGAATTTCGTCTTGAAACAGGCAGAACCCACCAGATAAGGGTGCATATGAGCCACATAGGTCATCCTCTTTTGGGCGACCCCGTCTACGGCCCTCAAAAATGCCCTTATAATCTTCAGGGTCAGGCTCTTCACGCCGAGGTTTTGGGCTTTGTTCACCCTTCAACTAACGAATATATAGAGTTTTCGGCTGATTTGCCGGAATATTTCAGAGAAGTACTTAAGAGATTGGGGATGAAAGAATGGATTTTAAACGAAAAGACTTTATAGGTCTTATGGATTTGTCGCAAAACGAAATAAAGGATATTTTGGAAACTGCCGAAACAATGAAGGTGGTTTTGAGCCAGAAAAACAAAAAAGCCCCTTATTTACAGGGAAAGTCTGTTATTCTGCTGTTTTATGAGAAAAGCACAAGGGCAAAGCTTTCTTACGAGCTTGCGGCTCAGTATTTAAGCGCAAACTGTGTTGAGATAAACGTTCTCAATTCAGGAGACGAAACGCTTTTTGATATGGGGCGTACTATCGAACAAATGGGCGGTGACTTTATTATTCTCAGAAACCCTTATTCAGGCTCCGCCGGCTACCTTGCGGAAAGAGTTAAGGCAAGCGTTATAAACGCCGGAGACGGCTTGAACGAAAACCCCACACAGGCACTTTTAGACCTTTTGACCATAAAGGAGCTTAAAGGTGGCTTTAAGGGCTTAAAGGTGGCTATCTGCGGAGACGTGGCAGGTTCGAGAGTCGCCAGAAGCAATATTTGGGGGCTTTTAAAGCTGGGGGCTGAGGTTCGTGTTGCGGCTCCTCCTACGCTTTTGCCCTATTCCATAGGCGAGTTTAATGTAAAGGTTTATTATGACATAAAGAAAGCCTGTGAGGGGGCTGACGTAATAATGTATCTTAAGCTGAGAGAAGAGAAAAGCTACGGCTCAAGGCTTGCGTCCTTTGATGAATATAAGGACTTTTTCAAGCTTGACCAAAGCACTGTTTCCGTTGCGGCAAAGGACGTTATTGTAATGCACCCAGGCTCACCTGACAGAAAAATAGAAATAGAATCCGACATTATAGACAGCGACAAATGCATAATAGACGATCAGATTACCAACGGCGTAGCCGTCAGAATGGCTATTATGTATCTTTTGTCTTTGGGAAAGGGGCTTAATGTATGAAAAGCAGAACACTGATTAAAAACTGTCATATAGTTTCACCTGAATGCGACTTTGAGGTTCTTAACTCCCTTCTTATTTCCGACGGAAAAATCGAAGCAATCGGCGACATAAACGTGCTTTGCGACACTGTTTATGACGGCGACGGCTGCTGTCTTATTCCCGGGCTTATAGATATGAACTGCAAAATCTGCGAGGACGGCTATGAAAGCAAGGACAACCTTAAGATTGTTTCGGCAACCGCAGCGGCAGGGGGCTTTACCACCCTTGCCATAACCCCCAACACTCAGCCCGTAATAGACAACAAAACCGTTGTTGACTACGTCATTCAAAGAATTAAAAGCGAAAGCAGTGTAAACATTTATCCCTACGGCAGTATAACAAAGGGCTGTAAGGGAAAGGATATTGCGGAAATAGGGAAAATGCTTTCTAAAGGCATTATAGGTATTTCTGACCACGGCGGAATGATTGACAACGCTTCTCTTCTGAGAGACGTTCTTATGTATTCCAAAATGTTTGACGTTCCCGTAATTACGGGAGGGCTTGACGACAGCTTAGCGGAAGGAAAGGCTATGAACGAGGGCATTGTCGCTACAAGGCTGGGCTTATCGGGAAGTCCCAGAGAAGCCGAGGAAATAATTGTTGCAAGAAATATGATTTTGGGCAAATATTCGGGGGCAAAGCTTCATCTGCCTGTTATAACAACGGAGTTTTCCGTTGCTCTTGTAAATGAGGGCAAAAAGCACAACAGCCGCTTAACCGCAGGCACCTTTCCCCATTATTTTACATTAACGGAAGAGGAAATCCTCGGTTATAATACATTCGGAAAGGTAAATCCTCCTCTCAGAACCAAAAAAGACGCCGAGGCTTTAAAACAGGGCATTTACAGCGGCGTTATAGACGTTATTGCAAGCGGTCACACACCGGCTTCAATCGACAGAAAGCTTGTGGAATTCGACCTTGCCGCCTGCGGAATTTCTTCTTTGGAGACTGCCTTTCCTGTCAGCTTTTCGGCTTTATGCGGTGAGAATTTCTCGCTTTCCGACCTTTGCACAGTTATGTCAAAAAGACCTGCCGAGATTTTGGGGCTTGAAAAAAAGGGCGTTATTAAAAAGGGAAATGACGCAGACCTTGTTATATGCGACATTAAAAAGGATTTTGAAATTAAGGGCAAAGAGTTTATTTCAAAGGCAAAATATACGCCCTATGAGGGGAAGAAGGTTAAGGGAAAGGTTTTAAAGACTTTTGTAGGCGGTAAAGTTGTGTTTGAGAAATAATGCTTTTTATCACCTCTCCGCCTACCTTCGGTAGGCACCTCCCCTCAAGGGGAGGCTGATAGCTGAGTA
>JAJBVU010000102.1:0-3045 GCA_020859645.1 Eubacterium sp.
AAATTAATCTGTATTAATAGAAAAAAGAATTTAACTTAGGAGGATATATATAAAATGAAGTATGTTATTGTTTTAGGCGACGGAATGGCGGACTGGGAAATCGAAAGCTTAGGGGGAAAAACACCCCTTGAATATGCGAACACGCCGGAAATGGACGCTTTGGCGGCAAAGTCTGAAATAGGGCTTTTGAAAACCGTTCCCGACGGAATGAAGCCCGGCTCAGACACTGCAAACCTGTCTGTTATAGGATATTTCCCAAAAAAGTATTACAGCGGAAGATCTCCCTTAGAGGCTCTTTCGATAGGCGTTGATATGAAGTCAACGGATATTGCCATAAGAACAAACATTGTTACCATATCCGAGGAAGAGGGGATCGACTTCGGAGAAAGAACCATAATCGACCACAGTTCGGGGGAAATTTCAACTGAGGATGCGGCTGTTCTTTTAAACGCAGTTAAGGCAGAGCTTGAAACTGACGAGTTTAAGTTTTATGTGGGAACAAGCTACCGCCACCTGCTTATTTGGGATAAGGGCGAGGTGACGGACTTTGCTCAGCCCCACGACCACTTAGGCGAAAAAATAGGCGAATATCTGCCTAAGGAAAAGGCTTTCTTAGATATGATGAAGAAAAGCTATGAAATTTTGAACAATCACCCAATTAACGTTGAAAGAGCAAAAAAAGGACTTAACAAAGCCAACTGTCTCTGGTTCTGGGGCGCAGGCACAAAACCGGCTCTTGACAAATTTGAGGACAAAACCGGCAAGAAGGGCGTTATGATTTCGGCGGTTGACCTTCTTAAAGGTATTGCCGTTGGCGCAGGAATGAAGGTTGTTGAGGTAGAGGGCGCTAACGGCGGTCTTGAAACCAACTATGAGGGAAAGGCTCTTGCGGCTGTAAAGGCTTTGAAAGAGGGCAATGATTTTGTTTACATACACGTTGAGGCTCCCGACGAAATGGGTCATCAGGGCAGCATCGAAAAGAAAATCAAGGCAATCGAAAATCTTGACCAAAGAGTAATTAAAATTGTCAGAACAGAGCTTGAAAAAGCAGGGATTGACTTCAGAATGGCTGTTTTGCCAGACCACCCCACACCTATTGCCTGCCGTACTCACACAAGCGAGCCTATTCCCTATATGATTTATGACAGCACAAAGCCCTTAAACGAAACCCACAAATATAACGAAAAAGAGGGCAAGGCAAGCGGAAATTATATTGACGAGGGATATAAGTTTATAAACAGACTTTTCGAGGGATAATACCTTAATAGTACGAAAGGAAGTTTTGAACAAATGGAAAAAATTCAGTGGAACCTTGAAAATATTTATAAGTCGCCCGATGATGAAAAACTCATAAACGATATTGAAAAATATGCAAAAAAGCTTGAAGAAATAAATGTCTTTTGCAGAGAGAAGCTTAACCCCTCGTCAAATTCTGCCGAAGTCATAAGCGAATATATAAGGCTTATAAATGAAGCCTTGCTTTACAATAAAATTTCCGCTTATCTCAACTTTGTTTTATCTGTAGATTCGGGGAATAAACAGGCGGCAAAGCTTTTCGACAGGTTTTGTGCTATAGAGGCTTCTTCCGCTTCTTCGGAAGGGCTTTTCAGGGAGTATTTAAAGGAAATCGATCTTGAAAGCCTTGAAAAGAACGATGTTATTGCGGAGCATTTTAACTTTTTAAAAACGGAAAAGGCAAAGGCTTCTCACAGCTTGGGGGCAAAGGGGGAAGAGCTTGCGGCAAAGCTTAAGACTACCGGCTCAAAGGCTTGGGAGAAGCTTTGGGAAAATCTGACCTCCGGGCTTACCTGTGACGTTGAGGGCAAAAATGTTCCTCTTGCGGAAACAAGGTCTATGGCTTACAGCTCCGACAGCGGTTTAAGAAAAAAAGCCTATGAAGCGGAGCTTAAAGCCTATGAAAAAATAGCGGAAGAGGGAACAGCCTGTTTAAACGCCATAAAGGGTGAGGTTATAAACGAGACGGCTTTAAGGGGATATTCTTCACCGCTTGAAAAGTCCGCCTTTGACGTAGGTATTGACCTTGACATTTTAAAGGCTATGTTTAAGGCTGTAGATGATAACATTGACGGGCTTAACAAATTTTACAGAATTAAGGCTGATTATTTGGGAAAGGAAAAGCTGCCTTTTTATGACTTGTTTGCCCCCGTGGGGAAAAGCGAGCTTAAATTTACATTTGAGGAAGCGTCTGAGTTTGTTAAGAAAACCTATTCGGGCTTTTCGGAAAAAATGGGTAAATTTGCGGAAAAGGTGCTTGACAGCCGTTGGGTTGACCCCTTCCCACACAAGGGCAAGGTGGGCGGAGCCTACTGCGAATATATAAAGGATATTGAGGAAAGCCGCATAATGATGAATTTTTCGGGTAATTTTGAGGATATAATTACACTTTCCCACGAAATGGGTCACGGTTATCAAAACGAAACTATGAGGGGCGAAACCCCTATAAACTCCGACTACCCTATGACATTAGCTGAGACAGCTTCGACCTTCTGTGAAAATTTAGCCTTTGCCAGAGGTGAAAAAAATCTCAGGGGCAGTGAGCTTTTGACTGTTAAGGAAAGCCGTCTTTCAGGTGAGCTTCAAAGCATAATAGATATTTATTCACGTTTTCTTTTTGAGGACAGCTTCTTTGAAGAAAGAAAAAAGGGAAGCCTTTCCCTTGAGGAAACCTGTGAGCTTATGATTAAGGCTCAAAAGAAAGCCTATGCCGGAGGTCTTGACGAAAACATTCTCCATCCCTATATGTGGCTCTGCAAGCCCCATTATTATGATGCGGATTTTAACTATTACAATTACCCCTATGCCTTCGGCGATTTGTTTGCAAGAAGCCTTTTCGCAATGTATGAGGAAACGGGGGATGAGTTTATTCCCCTTTACGATAAAATTCTTTCTTCCGCAGGACGCTTAAGCGTTGAAGAGGTTGGCAAGCTTGCGGGAATTGATTTTAAAGACAAAAGGTTTTGGGAAAAGGGCATAAAGAGCATTTTAAAGGATATTGATGAGCTTGAAAAGCTGATTAAAAAAGGG
>JAJBVU010000102.1:3055-8623 GCA_020859645.1 Eubacterium sp.
CATTAATAGCATATTTTTCTCTTTCGGGAAAAACAAAAAAGGCTGCCGAGAAGCTTAAAAGCCTTACAGGGGGAGACCTGTTTGAAATTAAGGGGGAAAAGAATTACGGAAACTACTTTAAAGCCATAGCCATAGGGGGCAAGGAAATTGCCACAGGGGAACTGCCGAAGGTAACAACCCAGGTTAAGGGCTTTGAAGCCTATGACCGCATACTTTTGGGCTTTCCCGTTTGGTACGGCAGCTGCCCCCGTATAATCCGCTCCTTTGCAGCTGAATATGACTTTTCGGGCAAGGAAGTGTATGTTTTCTGCACAAGCCCCGCGTCGGGTGCGAACAAGTCCGCAGAGACGGTTAAGGAAATCTGCGGCGGCGCTTCGGTTCGCTCTTCTTTGCGAATAAGCGGTCAAAGTGATGATGAGCTAAAGGCTTGGCTTGGGGAATAAGCTTAGGAAGCTTCTTATTGATTATATTATGAAAAAGAAAAGAGGATTAATTAAATGAGAAATTACAAAAAGATATTCGGTGCTGTTTTGCTTATAGCTGCGGTATTCGTTGTTATAACTGCATACACCAATATAAGCAATCAAAGAAGCTATGTTTCGGTCTTAAAAATACCCGATGTTTGGAAGCTTAAGGCAGTTAAACAGAATTGGGACGAACCTGTTGATGTAACAACGGAAGAGCTCAGCGAAAGCTATAGGCTTATGAAGCTTGACTATGACGGCTTTTACATAACCGTAAATGAGAATGAGTATGACAGACACGGAGATGATGCCGTTGTGAACTCCTTTGTTGTTTACAGTGATAAATACAGGTTTACAAATAAAAAAATAGGAGTGGGAAGCCCCAAAGAAGATATTGTTGACTTATATTTGGGGAAATACACTGAAATCAGCGGCTTAAGCTCAAATGAATGCGGTTATATCATCGGCAGATATTGGGTGTATTTTGATTTTGACAATAATGACACTGTTGAAAAAATTTCCATAACGGACGGTATATAACCAAAGAAGTAAGTCTCACGCCTACGGCAATCTGTTTCAACAATCTTATCATTCAGAATAAACGGATTGTCGGCAGGGGTACTTATTTTCAATTCGGCAGGAGTGCAGGGAGAGCCCGAAAGACATGAGACATACATAACCTTTAAACAGGCGGAAAACGGAATTATATAATTTCACTTTCCGCCCTTTTAATTTTGTTTAACCGCATATAAAGACCGCCGCAGCTGTTTCATAAACCTTTACCTTTATGCCGAAAATTTCATCTTCCTTAAAAGGAATTTCTCCGGCAATGATTTTATCCGTAAATGTCATAAGCTCCGGAATAATATGGGGCTTAAGAATTAAAGAGCCGTGCGACGGAATTATTGTATCATATTCCTCTCTGCAAGCCCATACTTTGTCCAAGCTTTGACGGTAAGCGGTTATATTGCGCATAGCGCCGAATAAAAATATACTGCCGTCCTGAATAGAATCTGCGCTGAAAAGAGTTCGGCGGTTAATATCCAATAAAGCAATGCTTCCGGGAGTGTGACCGGGCTGTGTAATAATACGTAGAGGTCTGTCTCCTAAGTCAATAATGTCGCCGTCCCATACAGGGGTTGGTGTGGGGTGAGATGGCGAACCCTGAAAATAGTTTACATACTCCGCCGGATGCATTAAAGCAGTGCCGAAGGCATTGTTCCCTGAAATATGGTCTATATCGGCGTGGGTGTTTATAAGCCGTATCGGCAGATCTGTAAGCTTTTCACCGATTTCTTCGGCGTTTTCCGTTGTCATTCCGCTGTCAATCATAAGCGCCTTTTGAGAGCCTGTTAACAGAAAAAATCTTACTCCGTCGTTTTCAATTGCCCAAGTGTTTTTGTCAATTTGTTTTATTTCATAATTCATAGGCTTTTTCTCCTTTATAATCTTGTTTTTCCTTATTAATTCCTAAATAAAGTATACCATAATTTTTCAAATATATCAATCCAAAGGCGATATTTTCGGCATATTTTAAAGGCTCATTTAATATATATTGTATAGGGATAAAATATTTTTCAGAAAATATGCGGAGGACAGGCTATGAAGAAACTTTTGATTATATTTTTGACAATAGGCTTAGGGGCGGTGCTTTCCGGCTGCGGAAAAAACGAGGTTAAAAGCCCCGAAGCCAAAACACAGGCAGGGGCTTACGGCGAGGCAAAGCCTGTTACAAGGGGCGAAGCCGCCAGAATGCTGGCGCTGTGTCTTTACGGATACGATGAAATTTGCTCAATGGAAGAAACAGCGGCGTTTAAGGACATAAGCCGTGAGGACAGCCTATATAAATATGTCAATGCGGTTTACACAGCCGGGGTTATGACAGGCGGCGGAGAAAGCTTCAGACCGGGAGATTATTTGACGGTGGGCGAAGCTGAAATAATTATAGACGGTGCCGATAAGTCCGGCAGACTTTCAATAGCCGCTGATGATGAAACAGCGGAAAACCCTGTTTCCTACTACATTTGGACGCAGATTTTATCAAAAATGAATGAAGCCGGGGATTTTTCGGATATAAGCATAAAGGAAACGGCTCTTCTTAAAACAGGGCAGACAGGCAGTGACATTGAGGGCTATGCCGTTACTTCAGAAGGGTTTTTCAAAACCGACGGCTTTTTGGATAACGCCTTAGAGGACAGCCTTGCTGAGCTTTTAATGAAGGGTGACAGCATAATAGGGGTTTTGTCCGTAAAATCTTCGGAAATCAATCTTAAAAGCTGTTTGGTTTTGAGTGTTGAGGATGGCGATGCCGTTGTTTTTACCGAGGGAGTCAAAAAGTATTGGAAGTGCGGTGTTGACATTGATGAAGAAACGCCCTTTGGAGCGGATTTAACTGTCACCGAGGGGGAAATTACCGCTTTGGAAACCTTTCCAACTGAAAAAGAGGGCAGGATAATTTCAGTAGGTGACGGACTTATTTTGTTTGATGACGGCTATTCCTATGAGATAGGGGAGAATTTCAAGGTTTACAACACCTATGAGGGAGTGAGCTGCGGAGGCAGCGAAAAGCTGTTAAGCGGAGAGAACATAAAGATTTTGTTTAAGTATAACAAGGCTGTTTTCGCTCTTTGCAGTGAAAAGCCCGATGAGAATATAATAAGGGTTGCCCTAAGCTCTTCTGACGGTTCATTAATTCGAAAAGGTGTAAGCTTGGGAGCAGACAGCGAATATACTGTGGGAGACGGAGAATTCTCTCAGGGAGAAGTCATTGAAATTAATTCCCAAAACAAAAACAAATATTTTAAGGGAAAGCTTACTTCCTTTGAAGCAAAATCGGGTATAATAAAAATTGACGGAGTTGAATACGAGGGCAAAGCGGATATTCTGGCTTTGGAAGGCGGCTTTTGCGTTGTTTTGGAAACAAGCCTTGAATATTATCTCACAGGAGTGGTATGTGCGGAAATGCCCTCGTCCTACGGAAGCGAAGCCCTTAAGGCGCAGGCTCTTGCCGCAAGGAGCTATGCCTGTAACCAAATGAGGGAAAGAGGGGCTGTTTCATACGGAGCAAATGTTGATGATACAAAGGCATATCAGGTTTTTGACGTAAATACAATTTGTGAAGAAAGCGAGACTGCCGTTAAAGAAACTGAAGGGGAGGTTATTATTTATAACGGTGATGTTATAAATGCCTGTTTTTACTCCACCTCCTGCGGAATAGGGGCAAACAGCGGTGAGGTTTGGGGAAAGGACGGAATTTACCCGTGGATAACCCCCGAATATTTAAGCAGCCGTATTATAGGTGACATCAACCCTGATTTTTCCTCGGAAGAAAAGGCTTTGGAATTTTTTAAAGGTCTTGACGGTAAAGGACTTGAAAGCGCATATCCCTATTACCGTTGGTCTGTGACTGCTTCAGCCGATGATTTTTCAGCCAATGTGGGAAAAGTTGAGTCCGTTGAGGTTTTAAAAAGGGGTGAAGGGGGCAACGTTATGGAAATTTTAATCGAGGGCGAAGAAGCGGATGAAACCGTTACAGGTGAGGGCAGTGTCAGAAAAATTTTGAAGAACGCCGATATTAAGTGTTCCGACGGAAGCACCGCTGTTCTTGATTGTCTGCCCTCAAGCTTTTTTGCCGTTGAGGTTATAGACGGCACAATATATTTTTACGGCGGAGGTTACGGTCACGGTGTAGGTATGAGCCAAAACGGAGCTGACGCCCTTGCTGCTTTGGGATATAATTACAAAGAAATTATCGAATATTTTTATAAGGGCGCTGAAGTGGGAAAAGTTTAAAAATTTTGTTAAAACGGTAAAATATTAAAAAATTTATTGAATATCACCGTCTGCTTATGGTATAATTAAAAGAGAATTGTTTCAGACGAGGAGGAATTTAAGTGAAAAAGGTATATGTTTTTTTGGGCGACGGCTTTGAAACAGTTGAAGCCCTTATGTCCGTTGACGTTTTGAGAAGGGGCGGAGTTGACGTTGAGACGGTTTCAATAATGAATGATATCAGGGTTTTAAGCTCTCACAATGTAGCGGTAAAGGCTGATATAATGCTTAATGATGCAGAGCTTGATACTTGCGAAATGATGGTTCTGCCCGGCGGTCTTGGGGGAACAAACAACATAAAGGCTAATGATAAGCTTATTTCTGCTCTTAAGGCTCAGGCTCAGAAGGGCAAATACGTCTGCGCAATCTGCGCCGCACCTTCAGCCCTTGGTATAAACGGTATTCTTAAGGGAAAGAAAGCCACAGTTTACCCCGGTTTTGAAGCTGAAATGAAGGGCGCAGAGGTTACAGGGGAAAATGTAACCGTAGACGGAAATATCATTACGGGAAAAGGCCCGGGAATGGCTTTGGAGTTTGCTTTAACCCTTCTTAACACCCTTAAGGGCGAAAAAGTATGTGCCGATGTTAAAGCCGGTATGCTTCTTTAATTGGCTGACTTAACACTTACAAAAGCTTGGTGATTTTAAATGAATGCTTTGCAGAAATATTTTGCTTACAGGCAAAGCCTTATAAATCAATATACAAAGGGCGATATGACTAAGGAAGAATATCTCGATGAAAACTTAGAAGCCGTTCTTTCCTTAAGAGACAAGCCCTTTAAATATGTTGACAATGTTGATAAAGGGCTTTTTAATTATCAATATTATAATGCTATGGCTAAGGCGTGCCGTATGGAAAAAAGGGGAGTTACAAGCGAAGAGGGGCTTATAATTCAGGATAAAATAAACTATTTTTATGACTGTAAGGACAGAGCCACTATGAAAATTCTGAGACTCTGCGACTTCAGGGATACCGAAGGCTATTTTATAAAGGTCAGAAGCCGTTTTTTAAGCGGCAGACTGTTTGAAATTTTGCTTAAGGAATATGAGGGGATAGTTCTCCACTCTCAAAATGAGGGTATATTAAATGCTCTCAGAGAAGCCGGTGTCTTTAAAGAGGGTACGAGGAAGTCCGTCATAGATTATTACATCAATTCAAAATATTGACACAGCGACAATTTAATCTCGCAGTTAGAGCATCGTCAAGGCTCCCCTTGAGGGGAGCTGTCAGCGAAGCTGACTGAGAGGTGGAGCAGTTATTAATACAGTTACAT
>JAJBVU010000006.1 GCA_020859645.1 Eubacterium sp.
AACGCAGCCTATAGGCACTTCATCGATTTTATAGGCTTTTTTCGCTTCTTCAAGTGCTAAGCACATATAATAATCGTATTTTTCATTATCCATTAAAAATCATCCTCAAAAGTTCTTTTTGCTTGCAAAAAATATACATTAATGCTATAATGATTATAACATTTTGCGGAAAAGAAGTAAACCGTTTCAGGGAGGAAAATTTATGCCGGATTTTAAGATTGTCAGAAAAGGCTATGATACATTTGAGGTAAACAGATTTATAGAAAACCTTCAGAAGCAAATAGATGAATATAAAACAAAGGAAAACTACATAAATCAGGCAATGATAAGTGCTGAAATTGCCGCAGCAGACCTTAAGGCAAGGACGGAAAAGGAAAGGGAAGAAATACTTTCAAAGTCAAAGGCAGAGGCGGCAAAGGCAGTTGAAGAAGCTAAGGCGGAAGGGGAAAGACTTCTTTCCAAAACCCACAACCAAATAGCCCTTATTCACCAAAGAGAAGCGGCAAAGCTTGACGACCTTAAAATTTATATGGAGGATAAAATAGAATATCTTTCCAAATTTAAGGCTGACTATGAAGCTTTGGGAGAAAAGTATTTTAAAAATGCTCAGGACAATGAATATAACAATATTGTCGAGGGCTTAAAAAATGTAATAGGGCTTATAGACGGCTTCAATCAGTCTGATGAAAATCAATAATGCATAAAAACGCCCCCTGTTCCGAAAACAATCGGTTCAGGGGGCTTTTTAAATTATCTCTTCATATCTCTGTTTATGTCGAAAATATCAAGCTTGTCTCTGTCAATTTGCTTTTCCATAACCTCACACATAGCCTTGACTGTGTCCATAGCTGTGATTATGGTTATAGAGCTTTCAACGGCTGTTCTTCTGATTTTGAAGCCGTCGGAGTTGGCATTGTTGGCTTTTCTCGGAATGTCGATAATAAGGTCGATAACGCCGCTTCTGATTACGTCCAAAACATTGGGAACGCCTTCGCTTATTTTCTTAACGGACTGAACCTTTATGCCGTTTGCCTTAAGGCTTTCTGCTGTGCCTGAGGTGGCAATAAATCTGCAGCCCATAGCCGCAAAACGTTTAGCAATGGGAGCGAAGTTTTTCTGCTCCTTGCTTGTAATCGTGGCAAGAATTGTGCTGCCCGGTTCGGGAATAGTCATTCCGGCGGCAATAAAGCCCTTGTAAAGTGCATTGTGAAGGTTATAGCCTACGCCCAAAACCTCGCCTGTTGACCTCATTTCAGGGCCTAATGAAACCTCAACCTTGGGAAGCTTCTCCGTTGAGAAAACAGGTACTTTGACCGCAACAACCTTGCTTTCGGGGGCAATAGCCGTTCCGTAGCCCATTGATTTAAGCTTTTCACCAAGCATAACCCTTGTTGCAATGTCGATTACGGGAACGCCTGTTACCTTTGTAATATAAGGCACTGTTCTTGAAGAACGTGGGTTCACCTCGATTATGTTAAGCTCGCCCTTATATTCAATAAACTGAATGTTGATCATTCCTATAACGTCCAAAGCAACGGAAATTCTCTGGGTTTCGTCCATAATTGCCTGTTTGATTTCGTCCGAAATGTGCTGAGGCGGATAGATTGAAATACTGTCGCCGGAGTGAACGCCTGCTCTTTCCAAATGCTCCATAATTCCGGGGATATAAACGTCCTCGCCGTCGCAGATTGCGTCAACCTCTATTTCACGTCCGCCTAAATAGCGGTCGATAAGAACAGGGTTCTTGCTGTCTTTATAGAATGCCTCTTCAAGATACTGAACAAGCTCGGCCTTGTTGTGGGTGATTTCCATACCCTGACCGCCTAAAACGTATGAGGGACGAACCAAAACAGGATAGCCTAAATTCTCGGCAACGTTTATGCCCTCGTCAACATTCCAAACGCCTTTGCCCTTGGGACGTCTTATGTTAAGACTTTCCAAAATTGCGTCAAACTTTTCTCTGTCCTCGGCGGCGTCAATATCCTTAGCCTTTGTTCCGAAAATGGGAATATTCATTTCGTCAAAGAATTTGGCAAGCTTAATGGCTGTCTGACCGCCGAACTGAAGAATAACTCCGTCGGGCTTTTCACGCTCAACAATGTTTAAAACGTCCTCTTCTGTCAAAGGCTCGAAATAGAGCTTGTCTGAGGTGTCGAAGTCTGTGGAAACTGTTTCGGGGTTGTTGTTGACAATAATTGTCTCAATTCCGGCTTTCTTAAGAGCCTTTACACAGTGAACGGAGCAGTAGTCAAACTCAATACCCTGACCAATTCTTATAGGGCCGCTGCCTATAACCATAACCTTGTGTCTGTCTGAAACAACAACCTCGTCCTCCTCTTCATAACAGGAGTAATAATAAGGGGTAATCGCTTCAAACTCGCCTGCACAGGTATCAACCATTTTGAAAACAGGCATAATATCCCACTTTTTACGCAAAGCATAGATTTCGGGAGGCTCGCACTTAATCATTTTAGCCAAAGCCTTGTCTGAGAAGCCCAGCTTCTTATAGTGCATAAGGGTTCTCTTGTCGATTTCTTCAAGGGTAAGGGTCTTAAAATCCTCTTCCATTTCTACAAGGTTCTTAATCTTTTCAATAAAGAATAAGTCCATGCCCGTAATCTGACATATTTTTTCTATCTTATAGTCTCTGCGGAGCATTTCCGCAAGGTCGAAAATTCTTTCATCGTCAGGTGAAACAACGCTCTTTTTAAGCTCTTCAAGGGTCTTTTTCTTAGAGCTTTCTCTTTCCAAGCCGTACTGACCTATTTCAAGGGAACGAATGCCCTTAAGGAGTGCGGATTCAAATGATGAGCCGATTGACATAATTTCACCTGTAGCCATCATCTTTGTTCCCAGCTGTCTCTTAGCACCGAAGAACTTGTCGAAGGGCCATCTGGGGAACTTAAGAACACAGTAGTCGATTGTAGGCTCGAAACAGGCTGTTGTCTTGCCTGTTACGGCATTGGGAATTTCGTCAAGGTTATAGCCCAAAGCTATTTTTGCCGCAACCTTGGCGATAGGGTAGCCGGTAGCCTTTGAAGCAAGAGCAGATGAACGGCTTACTCTGGGGTTAATCTCAATAACGGCGTAGTTATAGCTGTTGGGGTCGAGAGCAAACTGGACGTTGCAGCCGCCCTTAATCTCGATTGAGTTAATGATGTTTATGGCTGCGCTTCTGAGCATCTGATATTCTCTGTCTGAAAGGGTCAAAGCCGGAGCAACAACGATTGAGTCGCCGGTATGTACACCGACAGGGTCAACATTTTCCATTGAACAAACGGTTATACAGTTGCCTGCGCCGTCACGCATTACCTCAAACTCTATTTCCTTCCAGCCGGCAATACTCTTTTCTATGAGACACTGACCTACACGGCTTAAGTGAAGTCCCTGGGTCAAAACCTTTCTAAGTTCTCCCTCGTCCTTACATATACCGCCGCCTGTTCCGCCTAAGGTATAAGCAGGGCGGACAATAACGGGGAAGCCTATCGAATAGGCATATTCAACCCCTTCTTCAACCCCGGTTACGATGTCCGACTCAACAATGGGCTGATTGGTTCTCTCCATAAGGCTCTTAAACTTGTCTCTGTCCTCGCCTTCTTTTATAGACGCAATGGAAGTACCTATAACATTAACGTGATATTTATCCAAAATTCCGCTGTCATAAAGCTCACAGCTAAGGTTTAAGCCTGTCTGACCGCCCATTCCGGCAATAATTGAGTCGGGGCGTTCCTTTGCTATAACCTTTTCTACAAAATCTATGGTTAAAGGCTCAATATAGGTGTAATGAGCCATACCTATATCGGTCATAATCGTGGCAGGGTTGGAGTTTACCAAAACAACCTCTATGCCCTCTTCTTTAATTGATTCACAAGCCTGAGTTCCCGAATAGTCAAACTCCGCAGCCTGACCTATAACAATGGGGCCGCTGCCTATAACAAGAACCTTTTTAATGGAATTAACCTTTGGCATTTTTACCCACTCCTTCCGTTATTTTGATAAATCTGTCAAACAGAAAACCTACATCAAGGGGCCCGGGTGAAGCCTCGGGGTGGAACTGTACTGTATAAATAGGCTTTGTTTTGTGTCTTATTCCCTCGATTGAGCCGTCATTAATGTTAATGAAAGAAGCTTCAACATCGTCGGGCAGGTCGCACACAACAAACTCGTGGTTTTGGCTTGTAATATAAACTCTGCCTGTTTGAGTGTCTTTAACAGGGTGGTTTCCGCCGTGATGACCGAATTTAAGCCTTTTTGTTTTACAGCCCAAAGCAAGTGAAACAACCTGGTTGCCTAAGCAAATTCCCAAAATGGGCAGACCTGTTTCTATAATTTTCTTTACGTTTTCAACCACAGTGGGAATGTCCTCCGGGTTTCCGGGGCCGTTTGCCAAAAACAGTGCGTCGGGCTTGCAGGCTAAAATTTCCTCAGCGGAAGTAAAAGCAGGAAAAACTGTCAGCTTACAGCCTCTTTTGCTCAGCTCTCTTAAAATTCCCTGTTTAATTCCGCAGTCCAGAACAGCAAAGTGAGTGCCTATGCCGTTTATAACATATTTTTCTTTAATTGTTACTTCCTCAACGGCGTGCTTGTTTGTGTATGTGTCAAATTTCTGCTTAATTTGGCTTGGGGTTAAATCGTTGGCACGTGTGGTAATAATTCCTCTCATTGTGCCGTTGTCTCTTAAAACTCTTGTTAAGGCTCTTGTGTCAATTCCTTCAAGGCCCATAATTTTGTTTTGCTTTAAGAAGCCGTCAATATCCATTTCACAGCGCCAGTTGTTGGGCACTTCGCATTTTTCTCTGACAATAAAGCCTTTCAGAAAGGGCTTTCTGCTCTCCATATCTTCAAGGTTTACGCCGTAGTTGCCTATTAAGGGAAAGGTCATAACAACTATCTGTCCGGCATAAGAGGGGTCGGTTAAAGTCTCCTGATAGCCTGTCATATTTGTGGTGAAAACAACCTCTCCCACAGTTTCTTTAATGTAGCCGAAGGCTTTGCCGAAAAATGTTTTGCCGTTCTCTAAAATAAGAGCAGCTTTTATTGTTCTTTTTAGCATCAGATACATCTCCTTAAGTCATTTTTCATATCTATACACGCCTGTCTTGCAGCAAGCGCAAAAAGTCTCTCGTCATTATAGCATAACTTGTACTCATCTTTCAAGTGGGCTGCGATAATTCCTCTTGAGCTGTTTACGATTGCACCTATTCCGTCTTTGAAGCATACAGCCAGGTCCTCAGCCTTGCCGCCTTGAGCACCGTAGCCGGGAACAAGGAAGAATGTGTGAGGCATAACCTCTCTTAAGCGTGCAGCCTGTTCTCTGTGGGTTGCCCCAACAACTGCGCCTACCGATGAATAGCCGTTTTCGCCTATAAGCTCCTCGCCCCATTTTTCGATTAAAGCTCCAACGTGTTCATAAACGGGCTTTCCGTCGCATATAAGATCCTGAAGCTCGCCGCTGTGGGGGTTTGAGGTTTTGGCAAGAACAAATATACCCTTGTCATATTTTTTACAGCTGTCAGTAAAGGGTGTAATGCCGTCTGAGCCCAAATAGGGGTTTACGGTAATGAAGTCATGGGGAAGGCTTCCGCAGGGAACTCCGTCAATGTCGGCTGCTCCCAAAAGACCCTCTGCATAGGCTTCCGCAGTGGAAGCAATGTCGTTTCTCTTAACGTCGCCTATTACAATAAGACCTTTAAGCTTTGCATATTCAACTGTCTTTTCATATGCCTTAAGTCCCTCAATTCCGTATCTTTCATACATAGCTATCTGAGGCTTAACAGCGGGAACAATGTCAAAAACAGCGTCTATAATCTTTTTGTTGAATTTAAGCATAGACTTTGCTGCTGCTTTGGGGGTCTTTCCGTATTTGGTATAATACTTTTCCGTAATGTAGGTCGGAATGTAGGAAAGCCTTGGGTCAAGCCCCACAACAGTAGGGTTGCCTGTTTCTTTAATTCTGTCTATAAGTCTGTCGATAATCATATAATGTACCCTCCTTCATAAGATTTATCTTATTTTTTCATTAATACACCGTTGTCAACCATAATATATCCGTCAACAATTGTGTAGAGAATTTTTCCTTTAACGGTTCTGCCGCCGAAAGGTGTGTTTTTGGCTTTCGAAACCATATCTTCTACATCTATTATATACTCACAGTCAGGGTCTGCAATGGTAATATCTGCCGCAGCACCTACACTGAGTGTACCTCTGCCGTCGCCTAAAATTTTAGCCGGGTTATAGCTCATTTTTTCAACAAGTCCCGCAGGGGTTAAATATCCGCCGTCTACAAGCTCTGTTTTAGCCAGGGGGAAGGATGTTTCAAGACCTATAATTCCGTTTAAAGCCTGCTGAAATTCGCAGTTTTTCTCGTCAATGTGGTGAGGAGCATGGTCTGTGGAAATAACCTCTATTATGCCGTCTCTCAGGGCTTCTCGTATAGCCTGTCTGTCTGCTTTTGAACGAAGGGGAGGCGCCATTTTGTAGTTTGCGTCATAGTCCGTAATGTCCTCGTCACAGAGTGTGAAGTGGTGGGGAGTGGCTTCTGAGGTCACCTTAACTCCTCTTTCCTTAGCCTGTTTAATAAGAGTGACAGAACCCTTTGTGCTTATGTGGCAAAGGTGAATAGGGGTGTGAGTGCTTTCCGCCAAAATCATATCACGGGCAACAATAACCTCTTCACTGTCATTTGAAATTCCCCCAAGCCCCATAAAGGCAGCCTGTTCTCCGGCGTTCATCTGACCCTTGCCTGTAAGTGAAGGATCCTCGCAGTGGTCGAAAATAGGCAGCTTAAACATAGAGGCATATCTCATAGCATTTTTCATAAGCGCCGCATTGAGAACGCTTTTTCCGTCTTCTGAAAGGGCGCAGATACCGGCTGAAGCCATTTTGCCTATGTCTGACAGCTCTTCCCCCTGCATACCCTTAGAAATCGAGCCTATGGGCAGAACGTGAACGATGCCTGCTCTTTGGGCTTTAAGCTTTATAAATTCAACAATTATATCATTGTCTGTAACAGGGTTTGTGTTAGGCATACAGCAGACCGTTGTAAAGCCGCCCATAGCCGCAGCCCTTGAACCTGTTCTGATAGTTTCCTTTCTTTCAAAGCCCGGTTCTCTGAAGTGAACGTGAAGGTCAATAAGCCCGGGCATAACCCATTTTCCCTCTGCGTTTATAACTCTGTCAGCCTGTTCTTCTATATTTTCCGAAACCTTTTTAATCTGTCCGTCTTTAACATATATGTCGCAGACCTTATCGATACCGTTAGCCGGGTCGATAACTCTGCCGCCTTTTATAAGTATGCTCATTTAAAACCGCTCCTTTCTCAAAGGTCAATGTTTGCTTCATATAACAGCTTTAGTATTGCCATTCTTACGGCAACCCCATTCTTAACCTGAATATTTATAACGGAATTTTTTCCGTCAATAACGTCTGTAGAGAACTCAACCCCTCTGTTTACAGGACCGGGGTGCATAACAAGGGCGTCGGGCTTTGCATATTTAAGAAGCTCTGAGTTTATGCCGTAAAGTGCCGCATATTCTCTTGTGTTGGGGAAAGGCATATTCTTCTGTCTTTCAAACTGAACTCTTAAGCCCATAACCACGTCGGCGTCTGCAATTGCGCCCTTAATGTCGCTTGTTACCTCAACACCCAAGGCTCTCATATTTCCCGAAATAAGGGTTGAAGGCCCTGCAAGTGTTACCTTAGCCCCTAATTTAACAAGTCCGAAGGCGTTGCTTCTTGCTACTCTTGAATGGCTTATGTCGCCTAAAATTACTACCTTAAGCCCTTTAAAGCCGCCCATATAGTCGAGTATGGTGTACATATCCAAAAGAGCCTGGGTCGGGTGTTCGTTTGTTCCGTCTCCGGCATTTATAACGCATGCCTTAACGTTTCGTGCAAGAACCGCAGCAGCTCCCGTCATACTGTGGCGTATTATCATAAATTTAACGCCCATTTTGTCTATGTTAAGTCCTGTGTCAATAAGGCTTTCGCCTTTGTTTACACTGCTTGTGGAAACCCCCAAATCCTGAACTATTCCCCCCAAATATGCCCCTGCAAGCATAAAGGAGGTTTTTGTTCTTGTGGAGTTTTCATAAAAAAGGGTCACAATTGAAGCCTTTTTTAATGTATCGTCTCTTAAATGAGCATAGTCTATTTTTGTTTTCATATCCTTAGCCGTAGTAAGGATTTCCATAATGTCATCTCCGCTCAGATCTCTCAAGCCAAGCAGATCTTTTGATTTAAACATATTAACCCTCCCTTGAGTCTATCGTTGTGCCGAACTTTATTCGTTTACTTCGGAGCAAAAACATCTCCGTTTTGTTGTATACTGTAAAGCTAATCAACTGTGCAAGTAAGCTTGCCTATCTGCTTGTCCATTGAGAACGCTTTATAGTAAAAAAAAAGACAATAAATAAATTGTCCTTAAAATAAATAATTATTAATTGAAATAAAAGAAGAAGCCGTCTCTGCGGATTTTGCCTTTTTCTTATAAAACGCCATACAAATACCCAACATTTTGCTTCCTCCTTTTTTAAATATTGTTATTG
>JAJBVU010000089.1 GCA_020859645.1 Eubacterium sp.
TTTTTTGATATAACGATTATAAGTAATATCAGAATCAATATTAACTCTAAATCAGTCATAAATTCACCCCCTTACGCTGTTATCTTCTTTTTCCTTTTAAACAGACTTACAAAGGGAGATATAACCGCCCGCAAAGCCTTTCGGCTCAACGTTTTTCGCTCATTCTCTTGTACAAAATTTATGTTACCATATTTTAGCTGAATTTTCAACTGCTTTTTCAGACATTTTACGAATTATTTGGCTGAACTGTAATATTTTCTGCAAAAAAAGAGAGTACACGATGTACCCTCTTTTAATATTGTTAATTTTGTTGGTTATTAAGCCTGTAAGCTTTCAAGCTGCTCTTTAACAGCCGCCAGCATTTTTGCGTACTTTTCGCCCTTGGCTTTTTCTTCGTTAATGACCTTTTCGGGGGCTTTGCCCACAAAGCCGGGGTTGGAAAGCTTTTTCTCAACACGCTCGACCTCTTTTTGAAGCTTTTCAACTTCCTTCTTAAGTCTCTGAGTTTCCTTTTCAATGTCGATAAGCTCTGCAAAGGGAATTGAAATAAGTGCGCCGGGAATAACAAGGCTGACGAAGTCTCTGCCCTTGTCTGCGGCGTTTTCTTCAATAACCACCTCTGAAGCAGAAGCCAGTGAAGCAAAGAATACCTTACCGTTTTCGAAAATTTCTCTTACCTCGGGGTTCTCCGAGCCTACAAAAACCTCAACCTTCTTAGAGGGAGCAACGTTCATTTCGGCTCTGCGGTTTCTGATCGATTTAACAGCGGTCTTTATAAGCTCGATTGCCTTTTCTTCCTTGGGGAAGTTATATTCTTCCTTATATTCCTCCCACTTTGAAATCATAATTGACTCTTCTTCACTCTGTACAGATTGGAAAATCTCCTCTGTGATGAAAGGCATACAGGGGTGAAGCAGCTTAAGAGATGTAATCAATACCTTTTTAAGTGTCCAAAGGGCGGCGTTTCGTGTGGGGTCGCTTTCGTTGTAAAGACGGGGCTTAACCATTTCAATATACCAGTCGCAGAACTCGTCCCAAACAAAGTCATATGTGTTTTGAACAGCTACGCCTAATTCATAGGCTTCTAAGTTGTCTGTTACGTTCTTAACAAGGGTGTTTGCCTTTGACAAAATCCACTTGTCGGCGTCTGTCAGGTCTGAAAGACTGCACTTAGGCTCTTCATCGTCCTTGAAATTCATAAGAATGAAACGGGTAGCGTTCCAAAGCTTGTTTGTGAAGTTTCTGTTTGCGCTTACCTTTTCCTCACGCCAGCGCATATCGTTGCCGGGGGCATTGCCTGTGATGAGGGTCAGACGGAGAACGTCAGCCCCTACCTCTTTGATTACCTCAAGAGGATCTACGCCGTTGCCCAAAGACTTTGACATTTTTCTGCCCAAATTATCACGAACAAGACCGTGTATAAGAACCTTTCTGAAGGGAACGTCCTTCATCTGCTCCATACCTGAGAAAACCATTCTTATAACCCAGAAGAAAATAATGTCATAGCCCGTAACGAGAACGCTTGTGGGGTAGAAATATTTAAGCTCTTCTGTTTCTTCGGGCCAGCCCAAAGTTGAGAAGGGCCAAAGAGCCGATGAGAACCATGTGTCAAGGGTGTCCTCGTCCTGTGTTAAGTGGGTGTGACCGCACTTCTCGCATTTTTCGGGAGCAGTCTTGGCTACGTTTATGTGACCGCACTTGTCGCAGTAATAAGCCGGTATTCTGTGACCCCACCAAAGCTGACGGGAAATGCACCAGTCATGAATATTGTTGAGCCAGTGGAGATAGGTCTTTCCGAAACGTTCGGGAATAAATTCAAGCCTGTGGTCGTTCAAAACCTCGATTGCGGGCTTTGCAAGCTCTTCCATTTTTACGAACCACTGACTTTTAATAAGAGGCTCGATAACGTCTCCGCAGCGGTCATGACAGCCTACGGCGTGGGTTATATCCTCTGTTTTGATATAAAGCCCCATTTCCTTAAGCTCTTCAACAATAACCTCTCTTGCGGCGTATCTGTCCATACCTTTAAACTTTCCGCCGTTTTCGTTAATTGTTCCGTCATCGTTAAGAATGTTAATTTTAGGCAGATTGTGTCTCTGACCAACCTCGAAGTCATTGGGGTCGTGGGCGGGAGTTATTTTAACAACGCCTGTTCCGAAGGTCATATCAACGTAGGGGTCGGCAATTATGGGGATTTCTCTGCCTACAAAGGGAACTATACAGGTTTTGCCCACTACGTCGGTGTAACGGGGGTCATCGGGGTTTACTGCGATTGCCGTATCGCCTAAAAGTGTTTCGGGTCTTGTTGTGGCAAATTCCAAAAATTGGTCTGTGCCCTTAATGGGGTACTTAAGGTGCCAAAAATGACCCTGTTTGTCCTCGTGGTTTACCTCGGCGTCTGAAATTGTGGTCTGACAGGTGGGACACCAGTTTATAAGCTTTTCGCCCTTGTAGATATAGCCCTTTTTGTAAAGACGCAGGAACACCTCTGTAACGGCGTCTGAAAGCCCTTCGTCCATTGTGAAGCGCTCTCTGTCCCAGTCACAGGAAGAGCCTAATTTTTTAAGCTGATTTATAATTCTTGAGCCGTATTCGTCCTTCCAAGCCCAGGCACGCTTTAAAAATTCTTCTCTGCCGATGTCCTCTTTTGTCAAACCCTCTTCAGCCATTTGGTTTACGATTTTGACCTCGGTTGAAATGCTGGCGTGGTCTGTGCCCGGAATCCAAAGTGCGTTGTAGCCCTGCATACGTCTGAAACGTATGATCATATCCTGCATAGCATTGTCAAGGGCGTGACCCATATGAAGTTGACCGGTTATGTTGGGCGGGGGAATAACGATTGTGAAGGGTTCTTTCTTGCTGTCGGGTTCCGCATGAAAATATTTCTTTTCAAGCCACTCATTGTAGATTCTGTCCTCTACAACCGAGGGATTGTAGTTTTTTTCAAGCTGTTTGTACATTTTTGATTTCCTCCTTGTGTGCCGATATGAAAACTATGGCTATTATAAAAGCAAAGCCTATTAAATCTGCCTTTGCAAACTCCGTCCCAAGCCAAAAATGGGAGATTATTGTTGAAACAACAGGCTCCGCACTGGCTAAAACAGAGCCTTTGACAGGGCCTATGTAGGTTATGCCCTTTAAGTATATTGTGAAAGCTGCCAAAGCCCCTAAAATGCTTAAGCCCAAAAAGGCTAATATAGCGTCGGGGGTTCTCAGCAGGAATTTCGTAAAGCTTAGGGTGAAAACGCCGAAAACAACGCCGCTTGTGAGCATTCCCAGTCCCAAAACATTCATTGCTCCGTATTTTTTAAGTATTTCCTTCGGGGCTATGTTATAAACCACAACTCCGGCGGCGGAAATAAGCCCGTAAATAAGAGCCTGTTTTGAAATTACGAAGGTGTCAAGTCTGCCGTGGGTGGCTATTAAAAACGTGCCTATAAGAGCAAATATAACGGCAATAACCTCTTTCGCTTTGGGAAGTCTGGGAGTTCTGAAGCAGACCCAAAAAATAATCAAAGCCGGTGAGGTATATTGAATGACAGTAGCCGTTCCCGAATTTGAATATTTTATTGCCAAAAGATAGGTCAGCTGACACATTAAAAGCCCTATAAAGGCAAAAACGAAAAAGTCCTTCATATCCTTTTTGTTTTTGAAAATTGAAAATACCTTTGTTTTGTTTTTGCAGAAAAGCACAAGGGTCAAAACAAACCCGGCAAACGCCATTCTGTAGGCTGTAAGCCACACAGGGTCTATGGCGTAGTTTATAAAAAGATATTGGGCGCAGGCGCCTGAAAAGCCCCACAGTGAGCCGCCCAAAACAACCAAAAAGCTGCCTTTAAAATTATCGCTTTTCATAGTTTCTCATATTTTCTCCTTGATTATTTACACTAAAAAGGTCTTTCACCCTTGTTTTAAGGACGAAAGACCGTGGTACCACCTTAATTCTTCCGACAGACGGAAGCACTTAATTATCCTTTAACGCAGGGTGCGTTTCCGCTTAATAAGAATGTTTTCCTTTCGGCGGAAAAGCTCGGAAGCTACCTTCATAAACCGCATATATAAGAAGCCTCGCAGCTAAAAGAAGTGACAAAATAATCATTTCCTTATAAGCTTCTCTCTCTGAATAATGCTGCATTTATTACTCCTCTTCGTCACAGCCAATAGACTTATTTGTTTGAAAATGTGAGTAATTTTTCAAAATTTTCTTGTTTTACAAAACCTGAAAATTATTTCAGATAGTCATAAAAAGCTTCGGCTGCGGCTGTTTCATCGCTGCCGTCGGCGACTATTTTGAAGTCCTCTCCTTCATAAACGCCTATACTCATTACGCCCATAATGCTCTTTGCGTTAGCTGCGGCGTTCTCCTTTACAAGCTTGATTGAGCTTGAATATTGACTTGCAAGCTGAACAATCTTAGCAACGGTTCTGTCGCCGTCGGTTGAACCGACCTTTACAAGCTTTTCTACCATTTGGTGCTTCCTCCTTATTATTCTTCGTTTTCTGCAAGTTTAATAATATTTTGCAGCCTGTGATATACGCCCGATTTTCCCAAAGGAGGGCTTAAAAGCCTGCCCAGCTCGGTATAGCTTGAGTCGGGGTTTTCAAGTCTCAGATAAGCAATTTCCTTAAGCTTGGGGCTTAAGCCTTTGAGCCTGTTTGTGTCTCTTAAGACCTTAATGGCGTTTTGCTCTCTGACAGATGACTTGATTGTTTTGGCAATATTAGACGTTTCGCAGTTGTTTTTCCTGTTTAAATTGTTTCTTACCTCTTTTATAACCTTTATGTTTTCAAGCTTTAAAAGAGACAAATGAGCAGACATAATTCCCAGCATATCGGAAATTTGTTCGCTGTCCTTTATATAAACCACATAGCGGTTTTTTCGTTTTATAATTTTGGCGGCAATTCCCAAAGAGGTTATAAGCTCCTTAAGACCGTAGGCATGAGAATAATCCCTGTCGGAAAACTCCATATGATAATTTTTAACAGGGTCAGTCACAAAACCGTTTATTAAAAAGCAGGTTCTGATATATGCTCCCTTGCAGCAGTCTTTTTTTGTGATTTGAGGATTTATGGGGCTTTCGCCTAAATAGGGCTTTAAATATGAGCCGCTTACGGTTAGAATTTTTATAACCGACGGCGTATCCTCTATTTTTATAACCGTTGTGTCTCCTGCCTTTTGGGGCGTTACGGAAACTTCCGCAAGGTCATAAATAAGATTTTTTATCCGCTCTGCGTGTCTCGGCTCGTCGCATATAAAAACCATAGGGTCTCTTGGATTTTTGGGGTCAAAAACACAGAGATTGTTTATATAAGCCGAAAGCTCGGCGGTTTTGCAGTGGGCTTTAACATTTTCCTTTTGGAAAAGCTCCTCTTTAATTTCAGATGTAAATGACATAGGCGCTTACCTTTTGGCGTCCTTGTCGATATCTCTGTGAGAGCTGAGAACGCTGTAGCCCTTTTCCGAAAGGTGCTTATACAAAAGCTCCGCAAAGGTTACGCTTCTGTGCTTGCCCCCTGTGCAGCCGAAAGCAATTACTAGGCTTGTTTTGCCCTCGTTTTTATAGTTGGGTATGAGAAACTCTATCATATCGCAAAGCTTATCTGAAAAAGCCGCCGCCTCATCGGACTTTAAAACAAAGCTTGAAACTGTTTCGTCAAGACCCGTTAAATTCCTCATTTCGGGAATATAAAAGGGGTTTGGCAAAAATCTCACATCGAATACAAGATCCGCTTCAGGGGGAATACCGTATTTAAACCCAAAGGACATAACCGAAATTATCATAGAGTTAAAGTCCTTGTTGTTTAAAAAGATTTCATTAATCTGTGCCTTAAGGCTTCTTGTCAGCATTCCCGTTGTGTCTATAATATAGTCGGCTTTGGCTCTGACATTTTTCAAAAGCTCTCTTTCGGCTATAATTCCCGACTGAATTGTTCCCCCCTTCATAAGAGGGTGCATACGTCTTGTTTCCTTATAGCGCTTAATGAGAGTTGAGTCGGAGGCCTCCAAAAAAAGCACAACAAAATTAACATCGGCTGAATAGTCGTTCTCCAAAAACCTTAAGAGGTCGTCAAAACGCTTTCCTCCTCTTATGTCAATGCCCAGCGCCACCTTTTCCATTTCGGTTGAATTATTGCCGCATATTTCAACAAAGGTAGGCAGAAGAGCCGTAGGGAGATTATCTACGCAAAAATAACCTATATCCTCCAAATATTTAAGAACAAGGCTTTTGCCTGCTCCGGACATACCTGTTACTATTACACATTCCATAAAGCCACCGCCTTTAAAAGAGAGCCGATGTTTTTCAACTCTATTTATTATAAATTATTCACCCAAACTTTACAAGCAAAAAAATGGGCGAATTTATTCCGCTTTGTAAAGTTTTTATTAGTGAAATTGCCAATTATCAAAAGCACAAACAAAAAGTTGTCTAAAGTTTTCGTTTCAACAGGGCATAATTCAGTCAAAATCCCCAATCAATCTGACCTCTCTCTGAAGCTCAACACCGAATTTGTCAAAAACTCTTTTCTGAACCTCGCAAATTAGTGAATAAATCTCAGAAGAGGTGGCTCCGCCTTTGTTTATAACAAAGCCGCAGTGCTTCTCGCTGACCTGCGCTCCGCCTACAGAAAAGCCCCTTAAGCCTGTGTCCTCAATCAGCTTTCCGGCAAAATACCCTTCGGGACGCTTAAATGTGCTTCCTGCGGAGGGGTAGTTTAAGGGCTGTTTGTCGCTTCGCCTTTTGGCGAGGTCATTCATTTTCTCGGAAATTAAAGCCCTGTCGCCGGGAGTAAGCTTAAACTCAGCCTTTAAAGCAATCATACCCTCCTGCATTATTCGGGAGGTTCTGTAGCCGAAGCCGCAGTCCTTATTTTCAAGGGTTATGATTTCTCCGTCCTTAACGGCGGCAACCTTGGTTATTACGTCCTTAAGCTCTCCGCCGTAGGCTCCGGCGTTCATACATACGCCGCCTCCTACACTTCCGGGGATTCCGGCAGCAAATTCAAAGCCGCTTAAGCCTTCTCTTAAAGCCGCAGCAGCAACGCCGCTTAAGGAAGCCCCTGCTTCGGCGGTTATTGTGTCACCGGCAGCAGTTATTTCGGAAAAGCTTTTTCCAAGCTTTATAACAAAGCCCTTATAGCCCCTGTCGCTTACAAGAAGGTTTGAGCCGTTTCCTATAATTACATAGGGCAGATTAAGATTCTTAAGAAGCTTTACTGTTTCCGCCGTTTCCTCGGCAGATGAAGGCTCAATAAAGAAGCTTGCGTTTCCACCTGTTTTAAAGGTGGTGTGTAGGCTCATAGGCTCGTCTTTTTTTACGCTTATCCCCTTAAGACTTAAAGCATTTAATGCATTTTCAATATTTTCCATTAAGCTCTTCGGCTCCTTATTTCATATTTTGCATAATTCTGTCATTCAAAACCTGCGCCGCATTATAGCCCATCTTCTTCTGACGGCGGTTTACGGCGGCGGCTTCGCAGATTACCGCTGCATTTCTGCCGGGACGGATGGGAATCGTGTGGCAGACAATTTTCGTGTCCAAAATTTCAATATATTCCTCGTTCAAGCCTATTCTGTCATAAACCTTACCCTTTTCCCATGGCTCAAACTTAATAACAAGGTCAATTTTGGCGCTGTCCATAACGGACTGAACACCGAACATCTGCTTAACGTTGATTATGCCTATACCTCTTACCTCGATAAAATATCTTATAAGCTTGGGGCAGCTGCCTGTAAGGTTGTCATGGGATATTTTTTTAATCTCAACGGCATCGTCAGCCACAAGTCTGTGACCTCTTTTTACAAGCTCCAAAGCGGCTTCGCTTTTGCCTATGCCGCTTTCGCCCATAATAAGAACGCCTTCGCCGTAAATGTCTACCAAAACCCCGTGAACGGTGGTTCTGGGGGCAAGGCGAACCTTAAGCCAGTTAAGAATTTCCCCCGTAAGCTCCGTTGTTTTGTCTTTTGAAACCAAAACGGGAATATGGCTTTCTTCGGCATATTCAAGCATTTCGGGGAAAGGCTCTAAGGAACGGGTTAAAATAAAGCAGGGCATTTCCTTGTAGGAAAAAAGCTTTTTCAGTGTTTCCTTTCTGAAGTTGGCTTCAAGCTTGCTTAAAAAGCTGTGTTCAACCATGCCTATAAGCTGGGGACGTTCTGCGCCGAAATGCTCATAAAAGCCTGCAAGCTGAATAGCCGGACGGTTAAGCTCCGGAGTGGTTATTTTCTTTTCGTCTACAAATTCCTCTCCCGAAACAACCTCGAGATTGAATTCGTCAATAAATTCTCTTAAGGGCAGTGAATACATAGGATTACTCCTTTCTTAATGTGTTTTATGTTTTATACGATTTGGTGTAAAAAGCAGTTTAATAAAAATGGAAACCGCTCCACCTCTCCGCCTACCTACGGTAGGCACCTCCCCTCAAGGGGAGGCTTGTCGGCTCACGTAACTAAAAAAATAATTTATTTGTTTGATATATGATATAATATTTTTAACAATTTTTCATTATAATAATTAAAGAACAGAAAAATAATTTTTTCAAAAG
>JAJBVU010000109.1 GCA_020859645.1 Eubacterium sp.
GGTGATTATATATGAAAACAAAATTTAAAAAGCCCTGCGGCGGCTGCGGAAAGGGTATCGGCGGTCAGGCTATAGTCGAGGGCGTTATGATGAAGGGCAAAACGGAATATGTTATTGCCGTTCGAGATGTAGAAAAAAAGACAATTAAGGTTGAAAAGACAAAAACAAAGCCTTACGACAAGAGAAACAAAATTTTAAGACTGCCTCTTATAAGAGGGGTTATTGCCTTTGTGGAAAGTCTTGTTGTGGGAATGAAGGTTATAACACGTTCCGCTGAGCTGGCAGGGCTTGAGGATATAACCGAGGATATTAAAGAAGAGGAAATGAGCAAATTCGAAAAGTGGCTTAAGGAAAAGCTGGGCGACAAGCTTACAACGGTTATTCTGACTATTTCCGTAATCATTTCGATAGCTCTTTCCGTAGGTCTTTTTATGGTTCTGCCTGTTTTGGTAAGCTCCTTCTTAAACAGCTTTTTAAATTTGGGAACATGGGCTTTGGGCATAATAGAGGGCTTCGTGCGTATTGCAATTTTCCTGTTTTATATAGGCTTAACCTCTCTTATTAAGGATATAAAACGGCTCTATCAGTATCACGGAGCCGAACACAAAACAATAAACTGCTTTGAAAACGGCGAAGAGCTGACGGTTGAAAACGTCCGTCAGTATACAAGACTTCATAAACGCTGCGGAACAAGCTTTTTGTTTTTGGTTATGATAATAAGTATGATAGTATTTTTGTTTTTAAGAACAGACGTTGTTCTTTACAGAATACTTTCGAGAATAGTTTTTGTGCCAATAATTGCCGGACTTTCCTACGAGGTTATTAGATGGGCAGGCAAAAACGATAATATTTTGGTAGATATTGTTTCCGCTCCCGGCAAAGCCAGTCAGCTTATAACCACCAAAGAGCCGGACGATGAAATGATTGAAGTGGCTATTGCCTCATTAAAGGGCGTATTGGAGGATGAACCCGAATGATAAGCCTTAAATCCAAAACAGTTAAAGACCTTTTAAGGGAAATGACGGCTCTTTTTAAAGAAAGCGGTGCGGAGGATGCGGCTCTTGACGCTTCCCTGATTTTAATGCGTCAGCTGGGCTTCAGCCGTACAGAGTTGTATACAAAGGACGATTATCGCCCCGATGAAAACGAAATGAGAAAAATCGACTATTGGACCGAGAAGCACGCAGAGGGCTGCCCTATTCAGTATCTTTTGGGAAAATGCGAGTTTATGGGGCTTACTATAAAGGTTCAGGATATGGTTCTTATACCCAGAGCCGACACAGAAACCCTTGTGGAAACGGTTTCCGAAATTATAAAGGAAAAGGGCTATAAAACAGGGCTTGATTTGGGAACGGGCAGCGGCTGTATTGCCGTCAGCCTTTCAAGCTTAAATAAGGGCTTAAAAATGACAGCAAGCGATATTTCCCTCCGTCCTATATTTATTGCGGAGCAGAATGCAAAGGATCACAAAGCCGACATAACCTTTGTTTTAAGCGACCTGTTTGAAAACATAGAGGGCAAGTTTGATTTTATAGTGTCAAACCCTCCCTACATTCCCACAGAGGTTATTCCGACCCTTGAAAAGAATGTTAAAAATTACGAAGCCAAGGCTGCCCTTGACGGGGGCAAAGACGGCTTAGACTATATCAGAAAAATAATCGAACAAGCCCCCTCTTATTTAAACCCCGGCGGTCTTTTGGCTTTTGAAACAGGCTATGACCAAAGAGAAGCTGTAGACGCCCTTTTTAAAGCCGCCGAATATAAAAGCATAAATCACAAAAATGACTTAGGCGGCAGACACAGAGTGTCTTGGGGCTTTGTTTAAAAAGGTTTAGGAAGGTTTTGACTTATGTTTGAAAGCATTGGGGAAATAGAAAAAAAATATAATGACCTAACCCTTAAAATAGGCGACCCGGACATAATAGCAGACAACGCCCTTTGGCGTGACTTAATGAAGGAACACAGCACTTTAGAGCCTATTGCCTTAAAATACAGAGAATATAAAGACCTTTTGACCTCAGAAGAGGAAATTAAGGAAATGCTGGGCGAAAAAAATGATGAGGACTTCAAAGCCCTTTTAAAAGAAGAGCTTTCCGAAACTGTCTCGGCTATAGAGAAAACCTCCGAAGAGCTTAAAATACTTCTTCTGCCGAAAGACCCCAATGACGAGAAAAACGTCATTGTTGAAATAAGGGGCGGCGCAGGCGGAGACGAAGCCAACATTTTCGCAGGAGATCTTTTCAGAATGTATTCAAAATACGGCGAAAGGTCGGGCTTTAAATCCGAAATATTGACGGCTAACCCCGGAGATATGGGAGGCTTTAAGGAAGTCACCTTTATGGTTAAGGGAAAAGGGGCATATTCAAGGCTTAAATTCGAAAGCGGAGTTCACAGGGTTCAGCGAGTTCCCGAAACGGAATCGGGAGGAAGAATACACACATCCACCGTTACAGTTGCGGTTCTTCCCGAAGCAGAGGAGGTAGACGTTAAGCTTGACCCCAAGGACTATCACTTTGACGTTTTCAGAGCCTCGGGCAACGGCGGTCAGTGCGTAAACACCACCGACTCCGCAGTCCGTCTGACCCACCACCCCACAGGCATAGTTATATCCTGCCAGGACGAAAAAAGTCAGAGAATGAACAAGGAAAAAGCTCTCAAAATTTTGATGAGCAAGCTATATAAATTGGAACAAGACAAGAAACAAGCAGAAATTGACGAAGAGCGTCACCGTCAGGTAGGCACAGGTATGAGGAATGAAAAAATAAGAACATACAACTACCCTCAAAACCGTGTTACCGACCACCGCTGCGGTCTCACCATCCACCGCCTTGACCAGGTTTTAAACGGCGATTTGGATGAAATTATAGACAACCTTATAACGGCTGACAGAAGCAAAAAATTAGGAGAAACGGCTTAAAGCCTTTCCCAAAGCTTCGCCGCAACCAATGAAAGGAGAAATTTAAAAAATGCACATTGATAAGGAAGTATTTAAAAAACAGCTTACCGAAAACGTAAAAACCCTTACAAGAAAAAAGATTGAAAAAGCAAGCCCTCACGAAATGTATCAGGCTCTTGTTTTTACAATCAGAGACTATGTAACAGATAAGTGGATTGCAACCCATGACAAATATGACGAAACGGGCTGCAAAATCGTCTACTATCTTTCAATGGAATTTCTTATGGGCCGTTTCTTAGGCAATGCAATTCTCAATATGCAGCTTATGACAACGGTTAAGGATGTTTTGGAAGAATTAAACATTGACTATAACCTTCTTGAGGACGCAGAGAAAGACCCCGGTTTGGGAAACGGCGGCTTAGGCAGACTTGCGGCTTGCTTCTTAGACTCTCTTTCAACCCTTGAGCTTCCCGCTTACGGCTGCGGAATCCGTTATCACTACGGTATTTTCGAGCAGAAAATCGAAAACGGCTATCAGGTTGAATACCCCGACAACTGGCTTCAGGACGGCGACTTCTGGGGTATCAGACGTCCCGAAAACTCCGTTGAGGTTAAGTTCGGCGGTACTGTAAGAGCTATTCCTCAGGACGACGGAAACGTTAAGTTCGTTCAGGAAAACTATCAGTCTATTCTGGCAGTTCCCTATGACTACCCCGTTGTAGGCTATGACAACAACACAGTAAACACTCTTCGCCTTTGGGACGCAGAGGCTATGAACAAGTTCGACCTTCGTTCATACAATGCCGGCGACTATCAGAAGGCAAACGCAGAGGAAACTCTTGCTAAGGTTCTTACCGAGGTTCTTTACCCTGCCGATGACCACATCGAAGGCAAGGAGCTGAGACTTAAGCAGCAGTATTTCTTTGTTTCCGCTACGGTTCAGAGAACAATCCGCCGTTTTAAGGAGCATAACACAGACTTTAACCTTCTTCCCGAAAAGGTTGCTTTCCAGCTTAACGATACACATCCTTCAATTACCGTTGCAGAGCTTATGCGTGTTCTTGTGGACGAAAATGATATTCCCTGGGACAAGGCTTGGGAGCTTACCACAAAGACCTGTGCTTATACAAACCACACTATTATGTCAGAAGCACTTGAAAAATGGCCCTTTGACCTTTTCTCACGTCTCCTTCCCAGAATTTATATGATCGTTGAGGAAATCAACCGCCGTTTTTGCGCTTTGCTTATTGACAAATACGGAAACGATGCAAACAAGATCAGAAAAATGGCTATCGTAGCAGACGGTCAGATCAGAATGGCTTATCTTGCTATTGTAGGCTCACACTCCGTAAACGGCGTTGCTGCCCTTCATACCGAAATTCTTAAAAATCAGGAGCTTAAGGACTTCTATGAGATTTATCCCGAAAAGTTCAACAACAAGACAAACGGCATAACTCAGAGAAGATGGCTGGGCCACGCAAACCCCGAGCTTGCAGCCCTTATTACCGAAACAATAGGCGACGGCTGGTATAAGAACCTTTCCGAGCTTGAAAAGCTTATGCCCTATGCAGACGATCCCATCTTCCGTAAGAAGTTTATGGAAATTAAGAAGAACAACAAGGTTAAGCTTGCAGCTTATCTTAAAAAGACAAACGGCGTAGACATTGACCCCAACTCAATCTTTGATATTCAGGTTAAGCGTCTCCATGAATATAAGCGTCAGCTTTTGAATGTTCTTCATATTATAAGCCTTTACAACGAGCTTAAGAGAAATCCTGCTCTTGACATCGTTCCCAGAACATTTATTTTCGGTGCTAAGTCCGCAGCAGGCTATTACAGAGCAAAGCTTATTATCAAGCTTATAAACACCGTTGCTGACGTTGTAAATAACGATCCTACTATTAACGGAAAGATTAAGGTTGTTTTCGCAGAAAACTACAGAGTTTCTCTTGCAGAAAAGCTTATACCCGCTGCAGACGTTTCAGAGCAGATTTCAACTGCAAGTAAGGAAGCTTCCGGAACAGGCAATATGAAGTTTATGCTTAACGGCGCATTAACAATCGGTACTCTTGACGGCGCTAACGTTGAAATGAACGAAGAAGTCGGCGGCGACAACATATTCATTTTCGGCTTAACAGCTGACGAGGTTATTGACACATACGCTAAGAACAACTATAACCCCTGGGACGTTTACAACATCGACTCAGACGTAAGAGGAGTTATGAACGCTCTTATTGACGGAACACTTGACGAAAATACCGAGCTTTTCAGAGAAATCTACAACTCACTCTTAAACGGCATAAACGGCAACAGAGCCGACGAATATCTTGTTCTTAAAGATTTCGCAGCTTATAAAGAGGCTCATATGAAGATTAACGAAGCATATAAGAACCCTGACGAATGGGCAAGAAAGGCTATTATCAACGTAGCTAAGAGCGGCAAGTTCTCATCTGACAGAACTATTCAGCAGTATGCGGATGAAATTTGGAATCTTAAGCCCGTTCATGTAGAGTTAAATGATTAATTATAATACAACTTTTGAGGTGAATTTTTATGGCAAACTGTGACGGCTGCCCTTCAAAGGGTACCTGCGGCAAAAACAGCGAGGACTGCGGTGTAAAGCAAATTCCCGAGAACAAAATTAAAAATGTAATAGGCGTTATGAGCGGAAAGGGCGGCGTAGGCAAGTCTACTATATCTGTCCTTTTGGCAAACACCCTTGCGGAAAGGGGCTATAAGGTAGGGCTTCTTGACGGAGATATTACAGGTCCCAGTACGGTACGTCTTATGGGGCTTCAGGGTGAAAAGGCTTATTCAGACGGAAAACACTTTCTGCCTGTTGTGTCTCCCAAGGGAGTAAAGGTTATAAGCCTTAACCTTATGCTTGACAGCGAGGACAGCCCTGTTATTTGGAGAGGTTCTCTTCTTTCCACTTGTGTAATTCAGTTTTGGAATGAGGTTCTTTGGGGCGACCTTGACTATCTTGTTATAGATATGCCCCCGGGAACAGGTGATATTACACTGACGGTTATGCAGCAGATACCTATTACCGGAGCCGTTATGGTGAGCCTTCCCCAGGATATGGTTTCAATGATAGTGGCAAAGGCTGTAAATATGGCGCATATGCTTAAAATCAAGGTTATAGGCACTGTTCAGAATATGAGCTATATTACCTGCCCCCACTGCGGTGAAAAAATAAACATTTTCGGCAAGGAAACCTCTGACTTTTTGGAAAAAACAGGGGTACCCCTTTTGGGCGAGCTGCCTACGGACGCAAATCTTTCCTCAATATCCGAAAACGGCGGAGAAATTACCGACCCGGTTATAAAAGCGGAGTTTGAAAAGATTGCCGACGGCATTTTGGAAGCCATAAAAACCAAATAAGTATAAAAGTCCTCTTTGCGGAATATACATTTATAAGAATATATTCCGCAGGAGGATTTTTTAATTGGAAATTATAAAAGAAAAAATAATTATGAATAAATATCCCCAAGAAATTTTAACCACAGCTTTAATGGAAGGGGATATTATAGTCCCCGACGCCAAGCCCGATGCAGCGGAAATAGCCTATTATAACCCAACAGGAGCAATAACCGAAGCTGAAAGCGGCAAGGGCAAAATAAGCTTTAAGGGCAGACTGTGTCTTTCAGTTATATATCTGCCCAAGGGTGAGGAAAAAAGTCCTGTGAGTTTAAGAACGGACATACCCTTAAGCGATTTTGTTTCAGCAGATCTGCCCGAGGAGTGCAGAATACTCAGCGGCGATATTGAGGTCACCGACTCCGTTCTCACCGTGGTTAATGACAGAAAGCTCCGCTACCGTATAAGCATTTCGCTAACGTTTCAGGCTGTTCCCCAAATCGAAAGGGAAATCGTGACGGACGTTAAGGACTTAGCGAGTGAGAGCAAAATAAGCAGGGTCTTAAAAACATTCTCCCCCATTGATTTAGGCGAAGAGAACTTTAAAATTTCCGAGGATTTAACCCTTCCTCAAGACAGCGGTGAAATAGGGGAAATTTTCGACACCTGTTTTATGCTTTGTCAGACAGAAACAAAGCTTTCAAGGGATAAGCTCAGCATTTCAGCCGACCTTGCCCTTAAAATACTCTATGAGCCGGAAGGAGCAAAGGAAATAGATGTTTTGGAGTATGAGCTGCCTGTAAACGGTGCTTTTGAAATTAAGGGCGGCGGTGAAAACCCTCTCTGCCGTCTTAACCTGTCGGTGGTTTCTTCATCTGTAACCCCAACCGAGGACGAAAACGGCGAAATGCGGAAGCTTTCCTGCTCCTTCAATATTCGTGCGTCATACATTATTTTGGCTGAACAGACCCTCAACGCACTTACAGACGCCTACATACCGGACAAGGAAACAAGCTCTGAAAGCACCGAACTGCCCCTGACTGCCTTTGTCTGCCGAAACAAAAACCAGTTTCCCGTAAAAGAGGTTATAGAGCTTGACCCCTCTGCGCCGCCTATTCTTAAAATCTGCCACATTCTCTGCCGTCCTGTCTGCGACAAAACAGAATTATTTAAGGACAAGGTGACTGCCGAGGGTATGGTTGAAGCTAAGATACTTTATACAGCAAAGGACGACAGCCGACCTGTTTACTGCTATGAAACTCTTCTGCCCTACAGACAGTCTGTGGAAATGAAGGGCTTAAACCCTGCCGCAAGCCCTGTTGTTGACGTTGACCTTAAGCTGGAGCATTTAAGCTTTTCCACCTTAGACAGCAGAGAGGTGGAGATAAAGCCTGTTCTTTCACTGTGTCTGACAGCCGCCGAAAACTATAAGGAAGAGGTTTTGACAGACCTTGACTTTGCCGATATGAGCGAGGAGACTTTGCAGGCTTACCCCTTAATGACACTTTACATAGTGAAAGAGGGAGATACCCTTTTTGATATTGCCAAAAGCCATAATGCCCCTGTTTCATCTCTTATTAAAATAAACGGTCTGAACTCCGAGACTTCTTTAACGCCTTTTCAAAAGCTTTTGATACTTAAAAATTCGTAAAAACAGGATAAATTTTGTCTCAAATTTTTTCTTTAAAATGCTTGTAATCTGAAAAAATATGGTGTATAATAAAAACATAAAAAAAGAAAAGGCAAGTACTGCAATACTCGCCTTTTCCCGTCTTTCGACTAAGCAACTGCTGCAAGTCGGTTAGGCAGCAAGTTTAAAGATTTATCCTTGACCACCATTTGCTTACATCATAGGGTGGTCTTTTTTTGCAACATTTATCAACAATGCTATATACTTAATGTCATACAAAGTTTGTATAACAACAAAGCAAGCATAAATCAAATCATATGCTGTCATCAGCGTCACCTGGAACCCGAAAGAAATCGGGCGGCTACTGAGAATTTTTCAACGAAAAAATCTCAGTAGCCGTTTTTGCGTCAGCAAAAATTCTGAACACTTTATAATAAAAGTCCGACAGGTACTAAAATTATAATAGAAGTTCGCCTAACCAACCCTTTTGCAGCTTGCCTGTTGCTATTATATCAAAAGTATTTTTGAAAGTAAAGATA
>JAJBVU010000321.1 GCA_020859645.1 Eubacterium sp.
ATTATACACAAAACCGAAAATTTGTCAATTATGACAATGGATTTTTTGAACTTTTTTAAATTATTGGTTATATTCAAATAAAAACAGGCTCGAAAAAACCGAACCTGTTAAATAAATCGTGATTTGCGGCAAGCAACGTCGTTAAACTGAATATCCGACAGGCTCCCCTTGAGGGGAGCTGTCAGCGAAGCTGACTGAGAGGTGGAGCGGTTAAAATTAATACTCACTAATGGTTATTGTATTTATAACAACATCCTCAAGGGGCTTATCGTTTTCATCTGTTTCAACAGCGGCAATGGCGTCTACAACGTCCATACCCTCTATAACCTGACCGAAAACAGTATAGGAATTATCAAGGAAGGGTGAACCGCCGTTATTTATATATTCGTCCAAAACCTCTGTGGGGTAAAGCTGTGAGAAATAAACTCCGCTGCCCTCTTCGATTTCCTGATCCTGCATTTCCTTAGCCTGTTCATAGGCTTCTCTGTATTCGTCGCCTATGTCGGTCTGCTGAACGATATAAAACTGGCTGCCGTTGGAGTTTTCTGCCCCTGTGTTAGCCATAGCAAGAGCACCTCTGAAGTGTCTTAAACAGGGTGATGTTTCAAGACCGAAATCCTCGCCGAAATAGCTTTCGCCGCCTGTGCCTGTTCCCGTAGGGTCGCCGCCCTGAATCATAAATTCATTTATAACTCTGTGGAAAATAATTCCGTCATAATAGCCTTCGGAAGCAAGACCCAAAAAGTTTTGAACCGCCGCAGGAGCAAAGTCGGGGAAGAACTTTACCGTAATGTCGCCCATAGTTGTGCTGATGGTGGCTATGGTTTCGCCCTCTTGGGGTTCTTCAAGCTGGGGCAGGCCGTAGTTTTCTATATCATAAAGATAAGATGTGTCAACCTCTTCATCTTCCGAGCCGTCGGCGGCTTCATCTTCAGCCGCTGTTTCGTCCTCGGCTGTCTGTTCTGTTTCTGTTTCCGCCGAGCTTCCGCAGCCCGTAAAGCCTATTGCGGAAAATGCTATAACTGCCGAAAGCAGTACTGCTTTAAATTTCATAAAAAATCTCTCCTTGAAATATTTATTTAATGACGTCTTTTCCACCCATGTAAGGACGAAGCACTTCGGGTATTCTGATAGAGCCGTCCTCGTTCATATTGTTCTCCAAAAATGCAATCAACATTCTGGGAGGTGCAACACAGGTGTTGTTAAGAGTGTGGGCAAGATATTTTCCGTTTTCACCGGCAATTCTTATCTTAAGTCTCCTTGCCTGAGCGTCTCCCAAATTAGAGCAGCTGCCTACCTCAAAATATTTCTTCTGTCTGGGGCTCCATGCTTCAACGTCATAGCTTTTAACCTTTAAGTCAGCCAAGTCCCCTGAGCAGCATTCGATTGTCCTTACGGGAATATCAAGGCTTCTGAAAAGGTCAACTGTGTTCTTCCAAAGCTTGTCAAACCACATAGGCGAATCCTCGGGCTTACAGATTACAATCATTTCCTGCTTTTCAAACTGGTGTATTCTGTAAATGCCTCTTTCCTCTATGCCGTGAGCGCCCTTTTCCTTTCTGAAGCAGGGTGAATAGGATGTCAGAGTGTGGGGAAGAGTTTCTTCCTTAATAATAGTGTCGATGTACTTGCCTATCATAGAGTGTTCTGATGTGCCTATAAGATAGAGATCCTCACCCTCAATTTTATACATCATAGCGTCCATTTCAGCGAATGACATAACGCCGTCCACAACCTTGCTTCTGATCATAAAGGGAGGAACGCAGTAGGTGAAGCCTCTGTCTATCATAAAGTCTCTTGCGTAGGAAATAACTGCGGAATGAAGTCTTGCCACATCGCCCATAAGATAATAGAAGCCGTTGCCTGCTACCTTTCCGGCGGCGTCAAGGTCGATACCGTTGAGCTTTTCCAAAATGTCAACGTGATAGGGTATCTCAAAATCGGGAACAACAGGCTCGCCGAATCTTTCGATTTCAACATTTTCGCTGTCGTCCTTGCCTATGGGAACACTGGGGTCGATAATGTTGGGAATAACCATCATTATTTTGGTGATTTCTGCCTGAAGCTCGTCCTCAAGCTTTTCAAGCTCCTCTCTTCTTGCGGAAAATTCCTGAACCTGAGCCTTGGCGGCTTCAGCCTCTTCCTTTTTGCCCTGTGCATAAAGACCGCCTATCATTTTGGAAAGCTTGTTTCTTTCGGCTCTTAAAGAGTCGGCTTCCTGCTTTGCGGCTCTGAACTGCTTGTCAAGGTCGATAACCTTGTCCACAAGCTCCAGCTTAGAATTCTGAAATTTTTTCTTGATATTTTCCTTAACTATATCGGGGTTTTCCCTCAAAAATTTTAAATCAAGCATTTTGTTTTTTACCTCCGTAAAACCATAGTTTTCTAAATATAACAATATCAATTATATCACATATTTTAAAAAACTGACTACGTAATTTGACGAAATTAAATATTTTTGTTAATAATAAAAATATAAGTATTGACACATAACATCTGTTGTGATATTATAACCAAAGAAAACCAACCTTTTTAGTTGGGATTGCTATCGAGGTGAATTTATGGAACGGAAATTTAATGTTACGGGAATGAGCTGCGCCGCCTGTTCCGCCAGAGTTGACAAGGCTGTCAGAGGGCTTGAAGGCGTAAAAGAGGTAAACGTAAACCTTTTGCAGAACAGAATGACCGTTGAATTTGACGAAAACGCCGTCGGCGATAATGAAATAATAGGGGCTGTTGTTAAAGCGGGCTACGGAGCGTCTGTTTTCGGGAAGAAGGCGGAGAAAGCTGCTGAAGAGACACCCGACGAAAGCCTTAAGGTTATGAGAAGGCTCATAATTTCAATTTGCTTTTTGGTTCCCCTTATGTATATAGGCATGGGCGGTATGATAGGCTTGCCTGTGCCGCACGTTTTTCACGAATATCCCCTTGTTTTGGGGCTGACGGAGCTGTTTTTGACACTGCCGGTTATGTATGTAAACGATAAATTTTATAAGGTGGGCTTTAAAACGCTTTTTAAGTTTTCCCCCAATATGGACAGCCTTATAGCCATAGGCTCGGGAGCTGCCTTTTTATACAGCTCTGTGACGCTTTTCAGAATGGCTCTTGACCCTATGGATATGTCGCTTATGCATGAACTTTATTTTGAGTCGGCGGCTACTATTTTGACACTTATAACCGTAGGGAAATATTTGGAAAGCCGTTCGAAAAAGAAAACCTCCGACGCCATAACCAAGCTTATGAATTTAGCACCCAAAACAGCCGTTGTTGTAAGAGAGGGGAAGGAAGTTGTTATTTCCTCAGATGACGTTGTTGTGGGGGACATAGTTGTGGTTAAAAGCGGTATGTCAATTCCCGTTGACGGAGTTATTACCGAGGGGGCAGGGTCTGTTGACGAATCTGCCATAACAGGTGAAAGTCTCCCTGTGGACAAAAAGCCGGGGGACAGTGTAACCGGAGCGACGGTAAACAAAAGCGGATATTTTAAGTTTAAGGCTTCTAAAGTCGGCGAGGACACAGCCCTTTCACAGATTATAAGGCTTGTGGAGGACGCCGCCGGGTCGAAGGCTCCTATTGCAAAGTTGGCGGATAAGGTGGCAGGGGTTTTCGTTCCCACAGTTATTGCAATAGCTGTTCTGGCGGCTGTTGTTTGGCTGCTTTTGGGCTATTCCGTTGGCTTTGCTTTGAGCTTGGGAATTGCTGTTTTGGTTATAAGCTGTCCCTGTTCCTTGGGGCTTGCTACGCCTACCGCTATTATGGTGGGAACAGGCAAGGGCGCAGAGCTGGGCATTTTGATAAAGTCAGCTGAAAGTCTTGAAACCGCCCATTCCATAGACACAGTTGTTTTGGATAAAACAGGAACCATTACAACAGGCTCACCTAAGGTAACGGATATTTTTCCGATTAACATAAGCAAAGATGAGCTTTTGAAAAAAGCCGCTTCAATTGAAGCCCTTTCGGAACACCCTTTAGGCAAGGCAATCTGTGAGGAATATGGAAAAGGTGAGCTTTTCGAAGCAAAGAACTTTGTTCAAAAGCCGGGAGAGGGCGTAAAAGCCGAGATTTCGGGCAAAACCCTTTCAGGGGGAAACAAAAAAATGATGACCGCCGAAGGAATAGACATTTCTTCTCTTGAGGATAAAGCAAGAGAGGGAGCGGACGAGGGAAAAACTCCCCTGTATTTCGCCGAAAACGGAGTTTGCATAGGGGCAGTGTTTATTGCAGACGCCATAAAGCCCTCAAGCGCACAGGCTGTTTCGGAGCTTGAAAAACAGGGAATTGATGTTATAATGGTAACGGGGGACAACAAAAAGACCGCCGAAGCCATTGCAAAGAAAGCGGGCATTAAGCACGTTATTTCCGAGGTTTTGCCCGAGGATAAAGAAGCTGAGGTGAGAAAGCTTCAGCAGTCCGGCAAAAAGGTGGCTATGACAGGGGACGGAATAAATGATGCTCCGGCTTTAACAAGAGCCGACATAGGCATAGCCATAGGCGCCGGAACGGACATAGCCATAGACTCTGCAGACATTGTTTTAATGAAAAACGATCTTTTGGATGTGCCTGCGGCAATTAAGCTTAGCAAAGCGGTTATGAAAAATATTAAGGAAAATCTGTTTTGGGCATTTTTTTATAATATTATAGGCATACCCGTTGCTGCCGGAGTTTTGTATATTCCCTTCGGAATAAAGCTTAACCCTATGATAGGGGCGGCGGCTATGAGTTTAAGCTCTGTTTTTGTTGTTTCAAATGCTTTGAGACTGAGATTTTTCAAAACAGGCTATGAAAAAGCGGCTGTAAACAGCAATATCAACAATAATGTTAATGAAGAAGAAAGCATAAAGGAGGAAAAAATTATGCAGAAGAAAACAATTAAAATCGAGGGTATGATGTGTACTCACTGCACAGGAAGCGTCTCAAAGGCTCTTAACGCTCTTGAGGGCGTAGAAGCAGAGGTCAGCCTTGAAAATAAGTGCGCCGAGGTTACACTTTCAAAGGATGTAAGCGATGATGTTCTTAAGTCAACGGTTACGGATCTCGGCTACGAGGTTATATCTATAAATTGAAAACGGCTGTAAGCTTTACCTGTCAGACCTGCGCCTCCCTTTGGGGAGGCGTTCCGTTTGCTGCGGCTTTCTTAATTGAGCATTTATTTAAAATCTGTTATCGGAAGCACAATAAAGCTCTTGACTTTTTTGCATTTAAATTATAGAATTATAAATAAGTTTGTTATAATCGAAAGCGGATATTTTTTTAAAGGAGAAAAATGATGAGTACAAAATACATTTTTGTTACAGGCGGTGTTGTTTCGGGTTTGGGCAAGGGTATAACAGCCGCTTCCTTAGGACGTCTTTTAAAAGCAAGAGGCTTTAAGGTCACAATTCAGAAATTCGACCCATATATAAACATAGACCCGGGTACAATGAGCCCTTATCAGCACGGCGAGGTTTTCGTAACAGAGGACGGAGCGGAAACAGACCTTGACTTAGGCCATTATGAGCGTTTCGTAGATGAAAACCTGTCTGTCAACAGCAATGTCACCACAGGCAAAATTTACTGGTCCGTTCTTAACAAGGAGCGAAAAGGCGACTATTTAGGGGGAACGGTTCAGGTAATTCCCCACATTACAAACGAAATCAAGGACAGAGTTTACAGAGGAAAGAAAACAGGGGCTGATTTTGTTATAACGGAAATCGGCGGAACTGTCGGCGACATCGAAAGCGAACCATTCTTAGAGGCTATCCGTCAGGTCAGCTATGACGCAGGCAGAGAAAACGTTCTCTACATTCACGTTGCTCTTATTCCCTATTTGGGCAAAAGCAGAGAGCTTAAAACAAAGCCTGCCCAGCACTCCGTAAAACAGCTTCTTTCAATAGGTATTCAGCCCGACATCGTTGTCTGCCGTACTGAACACCACATAACAGAAGCCGAAAAGTCAAAGCTTGCCCTTTTCTGCAACGTAACAAAGGAATGTGTTATTGAAAATATGGACTGCGACTCCCTCTACGAGGTTCCTTTAATGCTTGAAGAGGAAGGTCTTGCGGATATAGTCTGCCGCCGTTTGGGCTTAAGCGACACTCCCGAGCCGGATATTGCAGACTGGATCAGCGTAGTTGAAAAGGAAAGAAATATAAAGGGCGAGGTTACAATTGCCCTTGTAGGAAAGTATGTTGCTCTTCACGACGCATATCTTTCTATTGTTGAGTCTCTTCACCACGCCGGTATTCACACAGGGGTTAAGGTTTCTATCCGTTGGGTGAATTCGGAGACTTTGGAAACAGGAGATCTTTCTGCTCTTGACGGCGCTGACGGAATTTTGGTTCCCGGCGGCTTCGGCAGCAGAGGCGTAGAGGGCAAAATTGCCGCAATAAAATATGCAAGAGAAAATAAAATTCCCTTCTTCGGAATTTGCCTGGGTATGCAGTGCGCAGTTATAGAATACGCAAGAAATGTTTTGGGCTTTGAGGACGCCGACACTTCCGAAAATTCTCCCGAATCAACTCACCCTGTTATCGACCTTATGCCCGAGCAGAAGGATATTGAGGATATGGGGGGAACAATGCGTCTGGGGGCTTATCCCTGCAGACTGACAGAGGGTACATATTCATATGACGCCTATAATACAGAGCTGATTTATGAACGCCACCGCCACCGCTATGAATTTAACAATGAGTTTAAAAAGGCTTTCGGTCAGTCGGGAATGGTTTTCGCCGGACATTCGCCTAATGAGCGTCTTGTGGAAATAATAGAGCTTCCTAAGGACATACACCCCTGGTTTGTAGGGGTTCAGTTCCACCCGGAGTTTAAGTCCCGTCCCAACCGTCCTCATCCCCTTTTCAGGGACTTTATAAAGGCTTCTATAAAACAGTCGGAAAATAAATAATAATGCAATATAAAAAGGTATGCTTTTGCGGCATACCTTTTTGCATTGCTTTAATATTTCAGTTGAAAAGTACCTATTTTTTCAATTAATAATTAAATTGTTTATTTAACATACATCTCAGCGAATCCTACTCCAAAACCTTCTCCAACTGTTTCAATTGTTACTTGAGAAACACCTGAAACATTTATTGTAAAGTTTTTGGTTATCATTCCGGGGGTTACTTTAAATTCATTTACAAGTATATCATCGCTATATATTTTAATATATGCTTCTTCATTGTTGTCCAATCCTGATTCATCATAAGTACCATATATACCGCTGAGTGTACTATAATTGCCGCTTACATTTAAATAGGCTGTACCTTCATTACATGGATCTAAATAAAAACCATCCTCATATAATATTCCGCTCATAGTAATATCTGTCACTCTGCCGGTTCCATTTATTTGATAAGGTGTAATTTTTGTTCCCAGACCGGTTTTTATGTCACTTCCCGAACTTCCGTTACTACCCAAATAAACAGAATTTGTATTTGCGTCATAGCTGACTGTTTTTCCCACAGCTTCGCCAACGGCACGAATGGGTAAATATGTATTGCCGTTATATATAAAAGGTTCAAGAACATTTCCTGAAGCATCTCTTGGGGTAAGCTCTGCACCGTCAATATAAATTTTGATATTTTTGAATGCTGCCGAGATTGTTTTTGTGCCGTTATAGGCTAAAACAGGTATTGCAGCAGTAACCATAACTCCTGCCATAAATCCGCAGATAATACCTTTGAAATTGAATTTTTTCATAATTAATCACCTTTCTTATCGTTTTATTGATTAAAATTAACTCTTACATATATATTATATGATGTAATACTTCATTTGTCAAGTGAGTTAATACTGCATTTTATGAGTTGATAATTCATATTATAATGATGTAATAACTCGGAGGTGAATGTAAATGGCAGAGTTAAAAGAAGTCAACGTGATTTTAGGTGAGAACATAAAGCAGATACGCATAAAGCAGAACATAACAAGAGAGCAGCTTGCGGAAAGAATAAATGTTTCTCCCCGTTTTCTTGCCGATGTCGAAAGCGGAAAGGTCGGGGCTTCTTTAACAACACTTAAAAAGCTGTCAATGGTGCTTAACGTATCTGCCGATTATTTATTAGGGCTTGAAAAGTTCGACGAAAAGAATATTTATTTGAATTTAATAGAGAATAAGCTTAAAAATTTAGATTCTGAAGTCCTTGCTGAAGTAGATTGTATTTTGGACAGCATAATTAAAATAAATAACATCAATTAATCTTTGTTTACAGTATTTTCGATGCTTTTTATAACATAATATTTTTATATATTTTTTCAACAAAAACCGCCCGTTAATCAACAAGCGGTAAGTTCAACATCTATAAGAGAAATAAGCTCTCCCTTTTGGGTTTTCAGGTCAAAATCGGCTTTGGGCAGTTCCTTATCC
>JAJBVU010000059.1 GCA_020859645.1 Eubacterium sp.
TCATTATATCATAACCTCAAAACCATTTCAAGATATATAAATGCCCTAAAACAAAAAACCTGCCGATAACTTTGTCTCTGATAATTTGTCTGCACAGCATATATTGTAAAAACACGCAAGCAAAACAAAAACGGCTGACCGTTAAAGGGTGAGCCGTTTTTGAATGAAAGGAAAGAAAATTCAAATTACTGTGTTTCAGCTTTAGTTAATATTCTCTGACAAGCCGGGAGCTTATCTCTAATGTTTTATAGCCGCTTTGTTTTACGGAAGCCGCTGAAAGAATTGATGCGCCTGCAATGGCTTCAGTGTTTATAACAACTGTTTCAATTGTCGGTTTTACATATATTTTTTTCATTATATACACCTCCGTAATCAGGCATTATCCGAAACCGGCTTAAGCGCATAGTTTGAATATAAATCAGCCATATCCTCTGCGCTTACAGCTCCGTCGTTATCGTCTGCGGTTTTATAACCTATTATGTAGTCATAACCCATTTCGCCTGCCTCAAACTCTACACTGCCCAGTGCAAAGCCTGTATAAACTGTTTCAGACGTATCTATAGGCTCTGTTTCATCGCCGTAATAAAGCCCTGCATACTCATAATTGTCGGTAGAGTCGCCTTCATCAAGGCTAAAGCCCGAAATGAAATATACACCGTCGGAATTTTGAACGGCATTATAGTCAGAATAAACAATACATACATTAGGTGAATAATCAGTATAGTTGTCTAAATTGTTTGCGCCGGCATATGGGTCGCAGTAGATCTTTTCAAGAGCAGTACAGCCGGCGAAAGCGTAATGCTGTACCCAGTAATATTTGTGAATGGTTACATTTTTAAGGCTTGTACAGTCTGCAAAGGCATAGCCGAATATAGAAAACTGCCAAATTCTTGAATCTGAATCATCAATAATTTCTTCTTCAAAGACTACATCTGTAAGGGAAGTGCAGCTGCCGAAAGCATCCTCATAAATCTGAAGCACTCCGAAAGGAATTGTAACTTTTTCAAGGCTTGTACAGCCGTAAAAAGCTTCATCCTTTATATAAACAAGCCCCTCGGGCAGCTCTATGCTTTTAAGGTTGATACAGCCGCTGAAGGCTCCGCTTTCTATACTGTTTAAAAGAATAGAGGAAACAGTCACATTTTCAAGATAGGTGTTGTTCATAAACATATAAGCGTCTATTTTCATTACACCTTCGGGTATATCGTAGGAAGTGTCTTTTTTACCGGCGGGATAAGCTAAAATATCACGGAAAGGTCCGTCATAATCTTCAGGTCCGTCATAATCTACGTATTCCTCTAAAAGTACTCCGTCTATAGCTATTAATTCTTCATTGTCGCTGTCAACCTCAAAGGCTTCCAAATATGTGTTTACGGAAAAGGCGCCGCTTGCAACCCCAATTACATTTGCCCCGATTGTATAGGTTGAGGCGGTAATATTTGAAGGATAAAAAATAACCGTTTCGTAGCCGTATGTGGGATTTTTATACATAAGGGCACCGCTGTTATCGATATAAATATATTGATTACCATCCGCTACAGTAATATTTACTAAAGAAGCGCAGCCTCTGAAGGCACTTCCCATTTCTGTTACAGTTGCGGGAATTATTATTGATTCAAGGGCAGTGCAGTTTATAAAGGCATATTCATCTATTATCTCTACATTTCCTAAATCTATTGAAGTTAATGAAGTACATTCCTCAAAGACGTAGTCCCAAATTTCAACAACATTTTCGGGAATTGTAATGCTTTCAAGCCCTGTACAGTAAGCGAATGCACCTGAACCTATCTCTGTTAAAGCGGTGGGAAGGGTCACGTCTTTAAGGGCTTCGCAGGAATTAAATACATATTGCCCCAAGTAAGTAATTTGTGTATCTGAAAGATCAACAGCGGTAAGTGACGGGCAGTATTCAAAAGCGCTTTCGTCTATTGATGTCACCGTAGAAGGTAAAGTAAGGCTTGTAATACCCGTTGAATGAAAGGCACAGTAGCCTATTGAAGTTACCTGCGTAACGGAAAGATCTGCCGATGTCAAACTTTCACACTGCTCAAAAGCACATGAGCCTATTTCGGTAATTGTTGAGGGAAAATCTACACTTTCAAGATTAGTGTTATTGTAGAATGTGTCATCGCCTATAACAGTGATGCCGCTTTCTATAACAGCTTCCTTTACACTGTCCGTATCCCAACCGCTTTCGTGGTTGCAGTATATTTCTCCCGTTCCGCTTATGGTCAAAACACCTTCATCGCTTAACACCCATGTGGCTTCATCGCCGCAGCTGCCTGTTGTGTCAGCCCAAACAGAAACGGCAGTCATATATAACATTGCCGCCGTTACACACACCGAAACCGCCAAAAGATTTTTGACCCTGTGCATTATACCGAACTCGGATTTCGGCTTTAAGGTTTTGCGTTTGTCAATCATTAAATATTCCTCCTTTTTTGGTTTTCTGCTGCCATTAATTAAAGGAACTTCCAAACATTTTCCTACTAAAGTATACTTTTGCGGACAGCACTTTTTTTAGAAAAATTTCTTCTTTTTATATTGACTTTTATACAAATGACAAGGTATAATAAAGTTATGAATTGTTTAAAGCTGCTATGATTACTAAAGTATACTTAATTAGGAATTTTTGGACATAATTCTCATCAAAAACACCGCTTAAGCCTGACATATAAAAGCGTCGAAGCCTAAGCGGCAGTTTAATTTTTAATCTTTTTTTACTTTAATACATAAAAAAATCTCAGTATGCCTTTTTGAAACTGTTCATACAGTCAGTCTTTGGCATGGCAAAAACCTTATTTTCGGAAAGATAGTCCTTCACAAAATCCAGACACTCTCCGAACCTCTGAAAATGAACGATTTCCCTTGCCCTTAAAAACTTTATGGGCGCAATAACGTCCGGGTCGTCGGTCAGGCTCAAAATATAGTCATAGGTTGAGCGTGCCTTCTGCTCCGCCGCTAAATCTTCGTAGAGATCCGTTATAGGGTCGCCTTTGGACTGCAAATATGCCGCAGAAAAAGGCACTCCTGCCGCAGAAGCAGGGTAAATTGCCGTTCCGTGGTCAACATAGTAGGAGTCAAAGCCTGCCTTTTTTATTGCGTCAACATCTGCGTCCTGCGAAAGCTGCATAACAATGCTGCCAATCATTTCCAAGTGTGCCAGTTCCTCGGTGGCGATGTCATTCAAAACAGCCGCCGCCTGAGGGGTCACCATAGTGAATTTTTGGCTCAAATAGCGGAGCGATGCCGCAAGCTCGCCGTCGGGCCCGCCGAACTGGCTTAAAATGGTTTTTGCCAAAGCCGGGTCGGTATTTTTGATTTTTACGGGAAATTCAAGTTTTTTCTCATATACCCACATTAACAGCACTCCTTTCCGCTGAAAGAAAAATTAAAACAATAATCCGGCGGACAGGGTTTGTCAATCCATGAAAAATGATTTTCATCAGACCCCGACCTGAAGGAATAAAGAGGACCGATGTTGTCCTCATAAAATGCTCTGAGCTTGTCGGCTTCTTCGATTACGGCGTTGTATTTTTCGATTGTCTCCCTGTCGTTGGGGTGAGTGTCGAGATAAAGGGCTAAGTCAACTGCCATAAAGTCAAGGGCGGTGAGTCTTGCCAAAACCTTATCTGCATTTACATTCATTTTTCATTCCTCCCTTCGTCTGACGGCAGTCGGTTTTAGAGGTCTTTGCTGCTCCGAAGGGCTTAACATAAGGCTTGTTAAGCTCGGGAAAGGCTGTTCCCTCAGCAAGCGCTTCACAGGGGGAATAAAGGCTGCAGACCTCCTGCTTAGGCACGTAAGCCATAGCAAGGGAAACGGGCTTAATAACCTCGTCAAAGCCCTTACACCGGCAGCCGGTTAAATCAAGCTTTTGTTTTTACATAAAAACACTACACACACACCCGAAAACTGCTTTAAATGATTAGTTTATATTATTCAAAACCTGCTGCTTATGTTCCTCTTTTCGGAAAAGCTCTCAATATAAAAACGCCCTGAAGGAATTAACCCTCAGGGCGGCAAAATAATAAAATAATTTAGGTTTAAAGGTTTTACTGAACGGTGTCTCCGAAGGTAGCAAGAGAGGCGCTGACAGCATCTATAAGCTCCTCGTCATAAATTTCCGCAGTAGCATAATAATATTCGGAACCGTCGGTTTTGAGATTTTCGATAACAATAAAATTCTCTCCCTCAGACTCTTCGTCCTCTTTAAAGTTTGTAACCACAACCGCCGAAGTATAATATTTAACTCCATCCTTTTCGTCAAAGCTGAAGTCTCTTACTTCAAGGTCTGCGTCAACCTGACCGAAAAGCTCCAAAACCCCCTCTTCGCTTTCGGGAACAATGTCATAAATAGGCTCTTCGGGGTTTTCCGTCGCCTTCATAGCGGAAATATAGCCCTCGTCGCCCTCAAAGTTCATAGCGCTGTCATTTGAATCCGTCATCATAAATGTATCATCCGGCAGAAGAATAGACAGGCTGCCGTCCTGAGACTGGGCTTCGACACCCGTTAAAAGGGAAGTGTCGGGCTCGGATATTTCGGAGCCGCCGCAGCCTGCGGCAAAAACAGCTGTTAAAGCAGCCAAAGCAATAACTCTTTTCATAAAAATAAATCCTCCTTTAATAAGAAAAGGGGTACTCTTTTACGAATACCCCTAAAAAACTTTTTCGGTTATTCTATAACAACAAAGCTCTTAAGAGCCGTTTCACATTCCTCTACAGCCCCTTCGTCATATATCTGCCCCACTGCAACAAAGACCTTGTCCTTTCTGCATATGGACTTGGAAACAGTGTAAAACACCGATTCGCTGCCGTCGTCATATGGAATTGAAAACCTTATTGTATAGGAATAAATTTTGGAGTCTCCCTCAGTGTGAGAGTCAAAGCTTAAAAATTCAGCCCACTCTTCGGGAATTTGAGCCCCCTCCAAAATTTTCCGTGCATCGGCTTCGCTTTCGGGAACAGCTTCATAAGCGGTTCCGTCATCATCGCCGTAATAAACATTAATCAGCCCTGCCGCCTGAGAAAAACCTATGCATCCCTCTTCACGGGAGCTTTCGGTCCAGCTGTCATCCGGCAGCATTATAAAAATTCCTTCATCTTCAAGTAAAAACTCCTGCCCCGAGGGGTTAGCCTCCAATGCGGCAGACCGTGCTTCGTCAAGAGCGGTTTCTCCGTCCGTTTCTGCGTATGCTCCCACAGAAGCGGCTTCGTCACCTTTCTCACCGCAGCCTGTAAAAACAAAAGCCAAAAGCAAAATAAAAATAATCGTAAGCAGGTTAGTTTTCATAAGATACCCCTTAAGCATAGTCTATGGCACGAGTTTCCCTAATCAAATTTACTTTAATCTTTCCCGGATATTCAAGCTCGTTATGAATTTTCTCGGCAATTTCTCTTGCCATAATCTTCATTCCGTCATCATCGACCTTATCGGGAACAATCATAATTCTCAGTTCTCTGCCTGCCTGAATGGCAAAGGATTTTTCGACCCCTTCAAATGAATCCGCAATACCCTCTAATGATTCAAGTCTCTTAATATAAGACTCTAAGGTTTCACGTCTTGCGCCGGGTCTTGCGGCGGAAATAGCGTCCGCTGCCTGCACAAGCACTGCCGCAATACTCTCAGGCTCCACGTCTCCGTGGTGAGCCTCAACGGCATTTATAATAATCGGCGACTCTTTATATTTTCTGCAGAGGGCAACCCCCAGCTCAATATGTGAGCCGTCAACGTCATGGTCAATAGCCTTTCCTATATCGTGCAAAAGCCCTGCCCTTTTGGCAACAGCCGGGTCAATACCCAGTTCAGCCGCCATAATTCCGCAAAGGTGGGCAACCTCCATAGAGTGTTTAAGCACGTTCTGACCGTAGCTGGTTCTGAATTTAAGCTTACCCAAAAGCCTTACAAGCTCAGGGTGAAGATTGTGAACGCCTGTTTCGAAGGTGGCTGTTTCGCCCTCTTCTTTAATATTCTGTTCAACCTCTTTTTTGGCTTTTTCAACCATTTCTTCTATTCTTGCCGGGTGAACACGCCCGTCAATAATAAGCTTTTCAAGAGCAATTCTTGCAATTTCACGTCTCATAGCGTCAAAGCCCGAAAGTATAACCGCCTCGGGAGTATCGTCTATAATAAATTCGATACCCGTCAGAGACTCCAAAGCCCTGATGTTTCTGCCCTCTCTGCCGATAATTCTGCCCTTCATTTCGTCATTGGGCAGTGTAACCACGGAAACGGTGCTTTCCGCCACGTGGTCAACGGCGCAGCGCTGAATGGCGCTTGCAATAACCTCTCTTGCTTTCTTTTCACAGTCCTGTTTGATTTCTGAGTCATATTCCTTGATAAGCACAGCCTTTTCATGCTTTAAGTCATTTTCCAGCGACTGAAGAATTAAAGCCTTGGCTTCTTCTCTTGTCATGCCGGATACTCTTTCAAGCTCAGCCTGTCTGCCTGCAAGCAGCTCCTCGGCGGCTTTAAGCTTTTTATCGGCTGTTTCAAGCTTTTTAGTGAGCTGATCGCTTCTTTTGTCTAAAGAATCGGTCTTTCTGTCAAGGTTTTCTTCCTTCTGCTGAAGGCGCTTTTCCTGCCTTTGCAGTTCGTTTTTACGATCCCTGACTTCCTTTTCAAGCTCATTTTTGGTTTTCATGCTTTCTTCCTTGGCTTCAACAAGAATTTCCTTCTTTTTAGCCTCGGCATTCTTTTTTGCCTCAAGAATTATGCTCTCAGCCTCTTTTTCAGCAGAACCCATAACCGCCTCGGCGGTTCTTTTTCTCATAAAATATCCCACAGCGAAGCTTATTGCAACTGCCAGTAAAAAAATTACCACAATTGCTATAACAACGCCCGGAGATACGCCGAAAATTGTTGGTCGCATAATAACCTTTCATACCTCCTTATTCAGTTTTCAATGTTCAAATATGTAAATTTTAATATTAATTAAGCACCATGTGTTCGGTTCTTAACGGCATTGAACCGAAAAAATAGATAAAACATAATTATAACAACACAGTACCTTTATTATAATATACCATTTAAGACTTTCTGTCAAGTCCACAATGTTACATTTCATACAATCAAAAGGGGGTTAAATTTTTACTCCGTATTCTGTTTTAACAAATTTTTCCCATGCGTCAAAGCTTCTTATAACCTTGTCGGTGTCTATGCAGTAAGCCATTCTGAAATAGCCGGGGCAGCAGAAGCCGTTTCCGGGAACGATTATAAGGTCATATTTTTTAGCCTTATTGCAGAAAGCGACTGCGTCATCCTCCAAAGCCTTGGGGAAAATATAGAAGGTACCCTGAGGTCTTACAACCTCAAAGCCTAAACTTACAAGCTTGTCGTAAATAAGGTTCATATTCTTCTCATAGACGGAAAGGTCGCTTGTTTTGTCTAAAACCTCGGCTACTGCAAGCTGAATGCAGGAAGCGGGGCAGTTATGACCGATACCTCTGCTTATCTGACCGAACATTACCGCCAGAATATCGCTGTCTGTACATCTTGGGCTTACGGCAACATAGCCTATTCTCTCACCGGGAAGACTCAGGCTCTTTGAAAATGAATAGCAGCTTAACGTATTGTCATAAAATTTGCTGATATAGGGGCATTTAATTCCGTCAAACAAAATTTCTCTGTAAGGCTCATCGCTTATAATGAAAATATCGTGACCGTATTCCTTTTCCTTAGCCCTTAAAACGTCCGCAAGCTTTTTAACTGTCTCTTCAGAGTAAACACTGCCCGAGGGGTTGTTGGGGGTGTTGATTAAAACAGCGGTTACGTTGGGGTTTAAAACAGCTTCAAAGTCGTCAAAATTAATCTGGAAGCTGTTTGTATCAGGCTTTACTATTTTAAGAACAGCCCCTGTTTTTCCCACATATTCATAATATTCTGAGAAAAATGGCGCAAAAACAATAACCTCGTCCCCGGGCTTTGTTACGGATCTGAGAGCATGGGCAATAGCTCCGGCGGCTCCCGAGGTCATAAAAATGTGGTCAGCCTTGTAGTCCATATCAAATCTTTTGTTAAGACTTTCCGCAACAGCGGCTCTTACAGAGGGAATACCCAAAGAAGGGCTGTAGCCGTGAAGAGCAACAGGCTCTTTGTTCTGCAAAAAGTCAATGAGAGTTTCCGTAAACTCAGGTGCGCAGGGTACACTGGGGTTTCCCAAGCTGAAGTCAAAAACGTTTTCATAGCCTATCTGCTTTCCTCTTTCGGTGGCATATTCGCTTAATTCTCTTATGACGGATTTTCCGCCAAGCATTTTTTTATAGGTTTCGTTAATCATATGTATTTGTCCTTTCTATATATACTTAAATTTCAAGAATACCCC
>JAJBVU010000339.1 GCA_020859645.1 Eubacterium sp.
ATATACATATATACACAAATATGCTCTTCGCCTGAACCGCTGTCGGAATCAGGATAAACACAGTTTGTGAATTATAACATATTCATCTGCAAAAAAAACAACAGCCGTCTTATTTTTATAATAAGAAGCGGCTGTTATTCACAATTATAATAAAAGCTTTTTTATTTTCGGCAGTGAACCGTAAATTTTTAACACTGCCGCCCAATGCATTCCCTAAATTCCTTCAAAACCTTAAGCAGCGGTTCGGGCAGGCGTTTATAACATTCTTCCTTAAGCTCATCCGGAACGCCGTAAAACCCTTCGGCAATACTCCCTGCAATAGCAGTCAGAGTATCACAGTCGCCGCCTAGAGAAACTGCAGTACGTATAACGTCCTCAAAGCTTTCTCCCTCCAGAAAAGCCGTTATTGCTTCGGGAACCGTTTCCATACAGGTCTCTACGTGATAATAATCCGGTCTTATTTCGTCACAGGTTCTGTTAAGGTTATAGCCGAACTCCTTTTGAATGTAATCCTTTATTTCCGCCTTGCTTTTGCCCGTTCTTGCCAAAAAAATCGCTGAGGCTGCGGCTTCAGCCCCTTTAATGCCCTCCGGGTGATTGTGTGTAACCAAGGCAGAAAGCCTTGCGGCGTGTCTTACGGAATTAATGTCATTATAAAGCCATGCCGTTGAAGAAACACGCATCGCAGAGCCGTTTCCATAGCTGTTATAGGCGTTAAGCCAAGGGGTATTAAGCCACAGACGAAATCTTCCTCCGTACCCTGCGTCGGGGAACATCTTACCGAAGCTTCTCATATTATCCGCAAGGCTTTTCAATATAACCTCGTCGGTATCATCCGCCTTTGCTTCAAGAAAAGCCTTGCCTACGGCTATTGTCATGACGCTGTCATCGGTAAAGGTTGAATTCTTTGAAAACAAGGGGAAATCCTTGCTTTTATTGCCCATATCAAATTCATAGGGACTGCCTATAATATCGCCTAAAATCGCTCCTACCATTTTCTCCGCCCTCTCTTTTTATAGTCATCGTCAATTCTGCTTTTCCAGTCTGCCGAAAGAGGCTCCTTACATCTTCTCACAAAGCTTACGGCTTCCCCTATAACCTCATAGTTAAGGGCGGTTCCGGCTTCGTCGCAGTTATAATTTGCCGCCATAGACTCGTCTATGCCGAATCTTCTTGCTTCGGCAGCTGCGTCAATGTTTGCTCCCAGGAATATAAACTCCCAGCCGTAACGTGTCTTTTGGCGTTCAATCATTTTACGAACCTTGTCATAGGTATAACGGCGGCTTGAGTTTTCCATTCCGTCTGTTGTAATTACAAAAAGTGTTTTTTCGGGTACGTCCTCTTTGCGTGCATATTTGTGAATGTTTCCTATGTGGTGAATTGCGCCGCCTACTGAGTCAAGAAGGGCAGTGCACCCACGCACATAATATTCCCTGTCTGTAAGTTTCGGTACATCACCGATAGGAATACGGTCGTGAATAACCTTTGAAGTATCGTCAAACAGCACTGTTGAAACAAGGGCTTCCCCCGGTTCTCTGCACTGTTTTTCGATCATTGAGTTAAAACCGCCGATTGTGTCCTTTTCAAGCCCTGCCATAGATCCGCTTCTGTCTAAGATAAAAATAAGTTCTGTCATTTTGAATTCCTCCTGTTTGTAAGTTAATTGTTTACTGTGATTTCATTATACTCACAACAGAAGGTTAAAAGGTCGCACGGCAGGCGACTTTTTAAAAAAATTTTATGCGCCGATCAGCGGCTGGTCAAAGGCAAAAAGCACCTCATTCAGTTCAAAAAGATTATAGTTTTTGTTTAAAAGAAAATACTCCACAATTACGTCAAACTTACTGCTGTGCGAAAGAGCGAACCCCGCCCGGCTTATAAAGTCCTTAGCTTCGTCTAAATTAAGCTCAAGGGCAAAGGCAAACGCCAGAGCCGTAGGTTTTGAGGGTTTATAGTCGGGGTTGTTTCGTATTTTCGAAAAAAGCTTTCTGTCAACATTGGCTTTTTTATATATTTCGGAGTCCTTCTTTCCCGTTTTGTCAATAAGCTTAAGAAGGGTTTCGGAAAAGCCTGCGTCCAATTTATCAAGAAGCCTTCCCCATTCGCCTATACTTTCGGGAGCCGCCGAAGGGGCGGACATACATTGCTCCGGTGCTTCAACAGCAAAAGCCGCCTTATTAAGCCGATGTGCAAGCTTCCGCCGTTCCCTGAGAATACTTGCTTCCGACGGCAAGCCGTATTCGTCAAGCTTTTTTATGTCAACATAATTTTCATCTATATAGCTGCTGACGGACTTAAAAAGCTTCTCCGAAAGTTCAAAGGCTCTTTTGTCAAAGACAGTCAAATATATCTGCATTTCGTTTTCCAAAAGGAAAGAGCTTATTTCTTTTACGGCAATTTGAAGAGCCAACGCTTTGGGAAAACCGTAATTCCCGGCGGCAATCAAAGGAAAGGCTATTGACTCACACTTATATTCCTTCGCCAAAGCCAAAGACTCTCTGTAGCAGGAAGTCAAAAGCTTTTCTTCGCCTCTGCCGCCCCCTTCCCAAATGGGAGCCGCTGTATGTATTACATATTTTGCCTTTAAGTTAAAGCCGGGGGTTATAACTGCTTCGCCTAAGCCGATTGCTCCGATTTTTTGACGTGCGTCAAGAAGCTTACGTCCGGCTTTTTTGTGTATTGCGCTGTCAACTCCGGAACCGATTACGGGGTTTGGGCTTGCGGTGTTTACTACAGCGTCTGTCTGCATATTTACAATATCGTTTCTTACAATTTCAAAAGGCATAGACACCCTCCCTTAAACCAACTTTGATCAAATGAAAAGCTCGTTGTTTTTTCTTTCGGAACAGACTAATTTAAGAGCCAAAGCTATAGCGGAAACTGCCGCCTTGTTCGCCTTTCTTGCAGACTGAGGACACACTGATATACATCTCATGCAGTGAATACATTTTTCGCTGTCTGCACTCTTTAAGTCATCTCTGCTGATTGCCTGTGAGGGGCATTTTTCTGCACATAAGCCGCAGCCTGTACACTTGCTGTCCGCTTTGGGAACAAGCCCTCCCTTTCCGCTTTTTTTATAGGGGCGGTTTCCCCGTATTTTTAAATCGTCATTACGGTCAACGCCATTTTTAATTTTTTCTGAAATTTTTTCGGCAAAGCCCTGTAATTCTGCTTCGTCCTTGCTGTCGGGTCTGCCTGCGGCATATTGGCGGACAATTGAATGCTCCGCTATTGCGGCGACAGCGGGAATTACTTTAAAGCCGCTTTTTTCCGCAATATCCTTTAATTCAACAAGCGTGTCGTCATAGTCACGGTTTCCGTAAACGCAGACCAAAACGCAAAGGGCGCTGTTTCCCTTAATTTGCGAAAGTCTCTCAGCCGCAGGAGCAGGCACTCTTCCACCGTAAGAGGGAACCGCAATAACCGCTAAATCGCCGCTTTCCGAATTAAGGGCTGAAAAGTCACATTTTGAGTCGGTTAAATCAATTCTGTTTATGTCATTTCCTAATTTTGCCGTTAAAATATCCGCCGCTTTCCGGGTTCCCCCTGTGGGGCTGAAAACAATCTGATTTATTTTCATATTCTTTTCTCCTCTTTTTGTTTAGATTTATAACAATTATAACAGCAATTAAGGAAAATTTCAACATCTGCAGCGATCTCTTTTTTAAACTCGTGCTTGCATTTTCTGTGAAGTATGATATAATTATATAGTTATAATAGGAAAAGAATATTTAAGGAGGATATTTTTTTGAAAAATGATACAATAAAGGCACTGATAATATACGGTGTCATTTTTATAATAATGCTCCTGTTTATAAGCTATTCGGGCTTTAACGGCTCCGGCGTTTCGGATTTGGCAAAATCCTACAGCTATTCGGATCTTATAGGCGACCTTGAAAGCGGCAGTATATCCTCTGTCAGCATCCGTCAAGACAGCCAGACAACGGACACAGGTGAAGCTACCGTTGTTAAAGACAATGAGGCTATTACCATAGAGCTGGTCAGCGTTTCGGCTTTTATGAACACATTAAACGACATATTGGCTGAGGGCGAAGCCGATTTCACCGTTACAACTCTTTCTCCCGACAAAAGCGCAGCTGTTTTAAGCTACATCTTCCCCATAATTTTGGTGGTAATAGGCATAGTCGCCGTAACCATGATTATGTCCCAGTCTCAGGGCGGCGGAAAAATGATGAACTTCGGCAGAAGCAAGGCTAAGCTTTTTGACTCAACCACAAAAAAGGTTACATTCAGCGATGTAGCAGGTCTTGATGAAGAAAAACAGGATCTTGAAGAAATAGTTGACTTTTTGAAAGCACCTAAAAAATTTACGGATATAGGTGCAAGAATACCCAAGGGGGTTCTTTTAGTAGGCCCTCCCGGAACAGGCAAAACCCTTCTTGCTAAGGCAATTGCCGGAGAAGCAGGGGTTCCCTTCTTTTCGATTTCCGGTTCGGACTTTGTGGAAATGTTTGTAGGCGTCGGCGCTTCGAGAGTTCGTGACCTTTTCGAACAGGCTAAGAAAAATTCACCATGTCTTGTTTTTATCGATGAGATTGATGCAGTAGGCAGACGGAGAGGAGCAGGCTTAGGGGGCGGTCACGATGAAAGAGAGCAGACCCTTAATCAGCTTTTGGTGGAAATGGACGGCTTCGGCGCAAACGAGGGCATTATAATTGTCGCCGCAACAAACCGCCCCGACATATTAGACCCGGCGCTTTTAAGACCCGGGCGTTTTGACAGACAGACTGTTGTAAACACTCCCGACCTTAAGGGCAGAGAGGATATTTTAAAGGTTCACTCAAGAAACAAAAAAATTCATCCTTCCGTTGACCTTAAAACAGTGGCTAAAACCACTCCCGGCTTTACGGGCGCCGACCTTGAAAACCTTCTTAATGAAGCGGCTCTTCTTGCGGCACGCCAAAACAAAAAGGCTTTCGATATGGATGACATTAACAAAGCCTACATAAAGGTAGGCGTAGGTGTTGAGAAAAAATCAAGAGTTATTAATGAGAAGGAAAGAAAGATCACAGCTTATCACGAATCCGGTCACGCAATCATAAACGAGGTTCTGCCCAATTTAGACCCGGTTCATTTGGTTTCGATTATTCCCACAGGCAGAGCAGGGGGTTATACAATGCCCCTGCCCAGTGATAAAATGTATCATACCAAATCATTTATCATTGACGAAATTACATCATTTTTCGGCGGCAGAGCGGCTGAAGAGCTTATTTTCGGAGACATAACAACCGGGGCTTCAAACGATATAGAGCGTGCAACGGAGCTTGCCAGAAATATGGTTGTTAAATACGGTATGAGCAGTAATTTGGGGCCTGTCCGCTACGGAGACGATGATAACCAGGTATTTTTGGGCAAGGATATAGGGCACACAATGAATTACAGTGAAAACTATGCACAAAAGATAGACACTGAAATTCAAAGCATTATTACCGAATGCTATAATAATGCAAAGAAAATTTTGACCGATAATATGGAACTTCTTCATAAATCCGCAGAGCTTTTAATGGAAAAGGAAAAGATTTCCGGCGATGAGCTTCGCATACTTGTTGAAGAATACGGTCAAAACTCCGACAAAGCAGAATAAGACCTAAAAGCCGCAAAGGGAGAACCCTATATGAGAAAAAAATCAGCAAAACCGGCAAAGCTCATTACTGTCATTTGTATGATTTATTCTTACTTTATTATGATAGTTTCGCTTATAAAAAGCTTACAATTTTCTGTACGTCATTATGATATGTTATATAGCCTTGCTCAAGAAATTAATAGAGTGTATTGGTATGTTATTTTTACAAGTAATTCGATTTATTTGGCAAGTACTATTGTACTCATACCTATCATTATGTTTTTATATTTTGTATCAGGCAATAAATTTAAAATATGGAAATTGCTTTTGTTTTTAATCCCCGAAATATTAAATCTGCACTTTCTTTGGGGATGGATAATGAGTGTATAACAGCTTTTATTTTCCCTTTAGAAACTAAGAAAAGCCGCCTTTAACCGGGCGGCTCTTTTAATATAAAAATATTTTATCAGCTTTCGTCAGTACCGTTTAAGTCACTCAAAATAATTTCACGCTGTCTTTGAGTTGAAGCTTCATACTCTGCCAAAGCCTCTTCAACGGTTTTATCCTCAATAACAATATCCGAAAGAAGCTGATTTTTAGCTACTTCAATATCCGGCAGCTGATCCGCAATTGTTGAGTTCAAAACAGGCAGATCATACAAAATAGAGTTTTCATCGAAAATCTCCATAGAAATTGTTATACGCTCGTCAACGTCAAAGGGGTCATAGCAGTCTGTAATGGCAAGGTTTGCGTCATAAAAGCTCTTGTCCAAAATGCTTGAGGGGTCTGAAAGCGAAGGCAGCATTTCAGCCTTAACAATGTTTCCGTCGTCGTCACGCTCCAAAACCTTATAGTGGACGTCCTCAACACCTCTTGAGAAAAGAAGCTCGCCCTCATCGCCGTCATGCATATACATAAGGAAATATTCGAAAACCTCTTCGGGGTGTTCGCAATAGTTTGTTATGGCTTCCGCCGTTGCCGGACGCTCGATATAATATGCCTTTTTCTTGTCAAATGAAGCAAGAGGAATAAGCTCCGCCGTTTCGTCCTTCATTTTAAGGTTCTTGTCAAGAGTTTTATACCATGTGCCTGCCCAGTAGTTAAAGCAGCCTACAACGCCGGCGTAAAACTTGTCACGGCAGGTTGAAGTCTTGTTTGAAATTGAACCGGGGTCAATAAGCCCGTCTTTCCAAGCGTCCTGTATTCTTTGAAGGGCAGCTTCCATTTCGGGCTCCAAAACGCCGTCAACATATTCGCCCTTTTTCTCGTCATAGTGAATATCGGGGCGTGCGTCCTGATAAAATTCTCTCAGATAAATTTCATAGGGAGACTCTGAGTTTATTAAGCCGGCTACCGTTAAGGGATAAATTGTTTTTCCCTCATATTTTTCCTTAAAGCTTACGCCGTTTGAGTCTGTTTCTTCACAGCTGCCTATTTCCTTAAAGGCTTTAAGCATATCGTAAAACTCTTCATAGCTTGAAGGCTCCTCAATGCCCAAAGCGTCCATCCAGTCCTTACGCACATACGTAATTGTTCCGTTTCCTCTCTGTTCGGGAAAGCCGTAAAGCCTGTCCTTTCCGTATTCTGAGTCATATCTCAGGCTGTCCACAAACCTTTCGTCTACAATGCCCTTTGCCTTAAGGTCTGAGCTTTCCCATGCGTCGGTCATATCCCAAAGGATACCCTCCGAAGCGTAGGCAGGGTAGTATGTAGAACCAAGCTCGATAACATCCGCCGGATCCTCCGCCGCAAAGGTTATGCTGACCTTTTCATAATACTGGTTATGTTCAGGCTGTTCGATTTCAAGCTTTATGCCCGTATTTTTTTCGTATTCATCACAAAGATCCTGCTGACCGTCCTCAGGCCTTATAATGGTTGTTACCATAAAGGTAATTTTTTCGGGCTTGCCCTCGGCGTTAAGCTCTACGTGTTCCCTTTCGCTTCCGCAGGCTGAAAGAGCAGCGGCGGCGGAAACAATTAAGCAGACAGCCAAAGTCCTGTTTAAAAAATGTTTTTTCATAAAATCCTCCTTTTCTTATTATAAAGGTATTTCATAAAGAAATTTTAACCGTTCACCACATCCTTAAAATAAATTGTAACAAATATGTAAGTATTTTGCAAGTATATTTATTATATTTCAGGGCTGAAGAGTAAATTTAACTTTCACCTTTATCACCTTATAGTGAAAATTAAATTTTCACTTCACAAAGATATTTCGTGCGTTTGTCTTGTTATTTTTTTGTGTTGCTTCTTAAGCTATGCGATATTATACTCTATTTAAGAACTTTTGACGTCGGATATCTTTCTTTGTTGAATAAAAAGACAGCCCTTTCTTTTTGAAAAGACTGTCTTTGTTTTGGTTTTTTTGAAAATTATCCCTCAATGAGACTGCGGTATTTTTGGTAGTCGCTTTCGGGAATGCCGAGACCTGTTAAAGCCTGTTCAAGTGTAAGATGAAGATTGTTCATTGCGTTTTTTAATAATGATACGGTTGTTTTTTCGGTGCCTTTAATTTCGCCTTTTCTTTCAATACCATAGCTTACATTACACATAGTCATCACCTCATCTTCAATATTTTTTGTTATCTTGATGCTAAATTCATTTTTCATTATACCTAATCTTTCTTGTATAGAAAGGTCTGAAGCAGTTAAAACATCAATGAGTTTTAAACAGCTTTTGTAGTTTTCGGAATCACG
>JAJBVU010000294.1 GCA_020859645.1 Eubacterium sp.
CCCTGACAATTTATTACTAGGCTAAGTGTAACCAATCATTGACACCCTAACAAAATTTTAATAAAATACCGAAATTACCTCTTGTCAAGAACGAAAAACTGTGTTATAATGTTATGGTTACTGAAATTGTATGCCAAAACGTATACGAATAATGAAAGAGGTGTAACATAATGAAAAAGGATATTCAGCCCAAATATTATCAGGCTAAGGTAACCTGCAACTGCGGTAATACCTTCGTAGCAGGCTCAACAAAGCCCGAAATCCGTGTTGAAGTTTGCTCAAAGTGCCATCCCTTCTACACAGGCAACCAGAAGGTTCTTGTAGACGCAGGCGGAAGAGTTGACAAGTTCAACAAGAAATACGGCTTAAAGTAATTTTAATAAGCATTAAAAACTCAAAACAGCCAAGGCTTAAAAGCTTTGACTGTTTTTTATTTGCAAAAATATTCAGCTTTTGATTTTCTTAAGCACTTCGGCAATATCGAAGTCTGTATAAATTAGCCTTTCTATAATATCGACAGCGGCAAAGGCTTTAGAAATTTTGTTATATTCCGCATATTTTCCCAACACTTTCAAGGTAAGTCTGAGCCGGTTCTGCGGTTATTGCTGTTTTGACTCCAATTCATTATAAATATCATGAATTATATCATCAAGTTCGTCAATACGTGATTGAAGTTCTTTTGACTCTTTTTCAAACGCAGCCTGCCGTTCCGCTTCCGTCATATTGATTTTTGAAAGCTCAGACACCACAGCTGAAACAGGGGCGAGAGTACAGTCTCCGTTTTCTGCGTGAGCTTTAATGCTGTCCAAAAGACTGACAGTGTAGTTTTCCGTCAAAACGCCGGAATTTATGCTTTCCATATCCAAAGCTACAATCATAGAGGTTTTGTCCCTGTAAAGAGCTGAGAGTCTGCTGGCGATTGCAGTTCCCGAAATAGTCAGATAGGAATAGTCAAAATAAACGGAGCCGTCCTGAGCCTGTCCCGATTTAGGCGAATCGTTGTAAACTGTATAGCCTATAAAGCCGTCATTAATAAAAAGCTCTAAATTTGCAGCAGTACATGTGTCCTGACGCTGTAAAAATATGCCGCAGTGGTCACGGCCTAAAGAATTAAGATAAGAAATTGCAGACAGAACTTTTTCGTTTTCCTCCGCCGAAAATGTAGGCGTGTAAAGCATAATTTCCCACGACCTGTCAGACGCTTTTACAACCTGCTCTATAAAATCCTTTTCCTTCGTACAGTCAATTACAATTACAGGAGAAAAGCCGTAGGCGGATGCCTTCTCTTTTATGTAAGAAATATCTGATACTTCGGAAACAACAAAGCCCGTTATGATTTTTGCTGTATCGGAGGAATAATAAATACTGTTTTGAAGAGCAGTAAGCTTACTCTTCAGATCCCGCTGTTCCGTCTCATAGGCTTCCGCCTTCACTATGCTCTCTTCTATAGCGGCAGTCTGTTTTTTGTCTGCCCTTTTATCCATACATATCATATAAATCAATATTACTGCCAGCAGCACGCACAGCACAATACATACTGTGTTTATAAGTCTCGTTCTTTCATTATTCATTACTGATACCTCCGTTTTGCCGTTCCCTCGGCTTTTTTCTCATTATTTAATGATAACACATGTTTGGAAAATATTCAAGACACTAAAACTACTTTTTCGACTGAATTATCGGTATTTAATTAAAAAAGGGCACAGCCCCCGTTTAATTGCAAGACTATGCCCTTTATTAAAATTTTTAATCGGGTTTATGCGCTTTTGCCCAGCATGTACTCTTTAGCCTTTTCCCTTGAAAGGTTAAATTTTTTCATAACCCTTTCTTCGATTTCGCTTTCTGCCATAGCAATATCCCGATAACCTTCAATAAGCATAAAAATTTCTGCATCCTTTGCATATTCTTTTGCGTATTCTTTTGCATATTCTTTTGCATATTCTTCAAAAATTTTACTCATACTTTGTTTGCCTCCTTCTTCTTTGAAATATCGAACACGGCTTGCCAACACATTATAATACATATTATCCGCCGAACTGCATTTGAAATCATGTACTAATTTGCCTAAAGCCGTTTCCTCATCTTTATTTTCACCGTTAATAAATATAATATGCCGCTCATCGCCGAGCAAAGCATTGCTTTCCATTTCTTTCATTACATAATGATGAATGGGTCTGCCGTCGCCGAAGGTATCCTTTTCCGTAAAGAAAATCACATATGTCGGCACAAGCAGATTATAATCTTCATTCTTTTTAAGGAGAGTTGTATCAATCATACTGCTGTAATATCTCGACCTTAATGGCAGATTGCCCTTATCCTGACGCTGAATTTCAATATCATATATTTTACCGGTGCTGTCCTCAGCTAATATATCAAGCCGCACAGAATGCCCTTCAACGCCTTTTATTTCACGCTGTTTAACAACCTTTAAAACCTTCATGTCAGACCGGTTAAAAATGATGTTGAGCAGCAGCTCCGTTCCCTCTGTATTATCTTCAAAAACCAAAGCAAAAAAATCATCGTCAAAAAGCCGCAGGGCTTTCAACAGCTTTAAATTTCGCTCATTTAACCGTTCGCTGTTATAATTATCCATAAATATCTTCTCCTTAATTTAATGATAACATACAATTGCAAAAAGCGCAAGCCGCTCAGGAAAAAATTTTAATTTGCTTCTGTATGAATTGCATTTATAAGGGCAGGGATAAACTGCTTTTTTCTTGAAACCACGCCCTCCAAAGTTACGGAGAAGTCTGTGTCGGGGGTACGGAAGGCTCTTGTTATGTATTCGGCGGAGTTTTCGCCGCAGAATACGGCAACAGATGTTTTTTCAATTATATTTGTTAAGAGGAAAAACATCATATCCGTGCCGTGCTGCTCATTTTCTTCAGTCATATAATTATAAATTTTGGTTTTAAGGGCTTCGATTTCGTCATTATCCATAAGATTAAACTGCCCTACCCCGAAGCTGATTTCTCCGGCGGAAAACATTTTAAAATCCTGATAGAAAATTTGGTCAACGGTTTTATTTTTAAGGCTGCTTCCGGCGGAAAACATCTTTTTGGCATAGTCCTTTATTTCTATACCGGCGGTTTTTGCAAGCTCTTCCGCTGTCTGCCTGTCCTGATATGTGCAGGTCGGAGAGGAAAAAATAAGTGTGTCTGAAATAATTGCCGAGCAGAGAAGTCCTGCTTCTCTTTTGGGAATTTCAACCCCCTGTTCCTTATACATTTGAGTTATTATTGTGGCTGTACAGCCTAAGGGCTGGTTTCTGAAAAATATGGGGTTAATTGTTTCAAAATCCGCAATTCTGTGGTGGTCGATAACCTCCAAAACCTCAGCCTGTTCAAGCCCTTCAACAGCGTGGCATTTTTCGTTGTGGTCAACAAGAATTACCCTTTTGCTTCTTCCGCCGATAAGATTTCGCCTTGAAATCATACCCTCTAATTTGCCCGACTTTGAAAGAACGGGAAAGTCTCTGTGGCGCTTCTGAGCCATAATTGACCTTATTTCATCGAGATAATCTGTTTTTGCAAATGTAATAAGGTCATGGGTGCGCATAAAATGCTTTATCGGCATACTTTGGTTTACAAGTCTTGTGGCAGTATAGGTGTCATAGTTTGTTCTTATGACGTTGCAGCCGTTTTCCAAAGCGATTTTTTGAATTGTTTTTGAAACCCGGCTGTTTTCGCAGCAGATTATAATGCACCCGGCATTCATTTCAACGGCGCAAAGCTGGGCTTCAAATCTGTCGCCGCAAATAACTATGTCGCCGTCGGCTATATAGTCCTCCATCATTTCGGGGTTTGCGGCGGCTATAAAAATTTTGCCCTTTGTTATTGTTTGGTTTACGTCCCCCACAAGCATTTCTCCGTTTAAAATTTCAACTAAGTTTTTATAGGGAGTTTTTGCCGTTGCTACGATTTTGTTGTCATAAACGTCCATATATGACTTTGCTATGTCGGAGACCGTTATAAGCCCTTCAAGCTTATTTTCTTCATTAACTATAGGCAGGGTTACAACATTTTTTTCTTTCATAATTTCCCATGCGGTTTTCAGGGAAATAAGAGAGTTTACGCCCTCGGCCTTTCTTATTTCAATATCCTTTATTTGTGTTCTTACGTTTTCGATATATTCCGGTGTTTCTGCGCCGAAATAATCCAAAACAAACTTTGTTTCGTTGTTCAATGCTCCGCACCGACCGGCTACATAGCCGCCGCCCTTTTGGTTTTTAAGATAGGCATAGGCAAGAGCCGAACATATTGAATCCGTATCCGGGTTTCTGTGTCCCAAAACATATATTCTGTCCTTATTTTCCAAATTATTCACTCCTTTTTCTCCCAAGTATTGCGTCTCTTAAAATTTAATAAGGTTAAGCCCGATTTCTTCGCTGAATTCTCTGTCAACATCCGCATTTACCGCCGTAAGATAAATTTCCGCCGTTGCGCTTATTACGCATTTAGATAAATGCCCTGCGGCAAATTTGCCCTCTTTCGGATTTCCTATGGTAATATGAAAATGAAGATAGGGCTTGCCCTTTTGTCTGCTTATGTTGCCCGCAAGGGCGCTTATTTCATAGTCGCCGCTGAAGCTTTGTTTAAAATATTCCTTTTCGGCAGTGTCGAAAATGCCTATTTCTATATCATTGGCGGCGCCGAGACCCGATAAAAAGCCTGCCTTTATATTTTCCTTTTCACAAAGGGATGAAATTGCTTCCAAAACCTCTTCTCCCCTGTCAAGCCTTATAATATAGCTGCTGTCGGATTTAATATATTCCATTATGATACCTCCGCATAAAATCACATCATACTCTTTAATTTATAATAACACACTTTGCTGAAAAAATAAACAGTATAAAAGTAAAATTTGCAAAGAGTAATCATTTGGCAAAGCATCAGACATATCTGTTTATATCTTCCTTTGAAATTCCGGGGTGAAGGGCAATGTTAATTGCGTTGGCAATAATTCCCGAAAGCCTGTCGATTACTGCGTCGACCTCCTTTGGGGTCACGAAAAGATTGTTTTCATAGGGGTTTAAAATGCTGCAGATAAGGTCGTATTTATCGTCGCCGGTCATTCCTGCCAAAAGCTGATAGAGAGCAGTGCTTTTGGTGGTTTGCTCAATAAGCTCCTCCAAAATTATGTCAAGAGTATCGCTGACAAGTGTAGCGGCGTCGACCACTGTAGGCACCCCAACCGCAATAACCGGCACGCCCAGGGTCTTTCGGCTAAGCTCCATACGCCTGTTGCCCACTCCGGAGCCGGGGCAGACCCCTGTGTCCGCAATTTGAATTGTTGAGTTAATTCGGCTTGCCTTTCGAGCCGCCAAAGCGTCTATGGCAATAACTGCGTCCGGCTTAATTTTCTCTGCTATACCCATAATTATTTCACCTGTCTCAATCCCCGTTATTCCCATAACACCGGGGCTTACGGCAGCTACGCTTCTGACGTTTTCGTCTATATCCTCCGGCACCTCGGAGGCAATATGCCTTGTAACAAGAACTCTTGACACTACTTTGGGTCCCAATGCGTCGGGAGTAACATTCCAGTTGCCCAAGCCCACAACCAAAATAACCGAGTCTCTGTCTATTTTCAAAAGCTCCGAAAGCTTTCCGCTTAAAATCTTTATTATTTCCTCATGCTTTGATACCTCGTTTTCTTTCATGTACGGGCTTTCAAGAGTAATGTAGGTTCCCATTGCCTTGCCTGTTTGGGCTTCACCCTGCTTATCGGTTATTTTTACTGTAGACACCTTTATTTTATCTTCAAAGTCCTCATTTTCCACCAAAATTCCCTGTCTTACGCCCTCCGAAAGGCATTCCGCCGTTTCCAGAGCTAAGTCCGTTCTTAAGCTAAATTTCTTTTTCACGTTAATACCTCCTGTTTTTTAGCCCTATTATTCCCCGAAAACAAGGATTAATTCAGCCGCAAAGTAAAATAGCCCTGATAAAGTTTTTTTATAAAAACGGAAAAAAAGGTTTGACAAAATAGGTTTGCTGCTGTATAATATTTGTTGTTGAAAAAATGTACGCATAGCTCAGTTGGATAGCGCGTCTGAGTACGGATCAGCAGTCCGGGGGTTCGAATCCTCTTGCGTACGCTTATAAATTCTTTCAAAAAACCGCTGAAATATGCGGTTTTTTGATGTTTTGACATTTTGAATATTTATACATTTCTGCTTGATTTTCGAGGCTTGGCGTGATTTTGGCGTGAATTTAAACTAAATTATATAACATTAGCCGTAATAAAACGCATTTGCTATTTGTTTAAACCGCCACATCCGAAGCTTATCGAAACAAATAAAGTGCGTGACAATTTACACCATCACGCACAATTAGTTTAGTCGCTATGTATAGCCAATTGATAATCTTGCACTTTTACACTGCTTAAAATTGCAAGAACGGCTATTAAGTTTTCAAGGTTCAAGTTAAAGCTTTTTGCTCATAAATTAAGTTGTCAATATCTTTTATTATAATATCAACATATTCCTGAGCAATACAGAATATATATTGCACATTATCAGCTTTCAAACGATCGCAGGGGTTCACATCAATAGTGCCTGACAGCTCGTCTATCGCAAGGGTCATTTTCCTCACTGTTATCATCTATATAAGTGTAAATAGTCTTTGATATATCAGAGGGGTGGGGTGTGTAATAGTCAGTGATTGCCGAGGTATTTATCTGAGCATCAGAATAATTCCAAGTCAAATATAAATTTACGGCATTTACAGACCAAGACTTTGTTGCCACTGTGTTGCTTTCACCGCCTGTATCTACGCTTATAGACACCTCTACAGTAACCTTGTCGCCTTTGGCTAAATCTGTTGTGGCAGTTGCTGTTGCGGCGGTTGTTGTTCCCCCGGTGGTAATTTCGTCAGTGTCAGTAGTTTCTTCTTCATCCGAGCCTTCAAGCTGTATAAGCCTTGCCGTACAAAGCCAATCTCCTGTTTCATTATCTCCGCTGATTTGAAGTGAATACACGTAAAAATATCCTGTTATATTTTTGCTTTCCAGTCTCACATAATCATTGACATTGATAGCTCCGTTTAAAAGGTATGTCACATCATAGCCAACTAAATTAGTTTCAGTATCATCACTGCTTGTAATAGTGACCTTTTCGGGACTTTCAATCATTCCTGTGTCCGCTGAAATAATATAAACCTGTTGGGATATAGCGTCATTCTCCTTCTTGATTTGAAGCACTCCGTTTTGTATGCTCCAAGTCAATCCGCAGCACTCACAGCCTTTGGACAGCACATTCTTAGCAAGCCCTACATAGCTATAGCCGTTGGTTACGTCAGTAAATTCTGCATTATACGAGTAAACAACGGCTACGCCTATTTGCGATGCCACATAGTCAAAAATGGTTTTCCAATTAACAGTACCTGTATATGACAATGATACATAAGTGTCTCTTATCTCAACCAAGCTGTCAAGGATTTCAATAGTAGTCTTGCGGTCTGCCGTATCTGCTACAGTAGATGTAAAGCTTACATATCCCGAAAATATAAGCGACAGGTTATCTCCATACCCGGCTCTGAGACTGACGATGCAATTTTCTTTTTCAAGCTCTGCAATGTGAGCATCGTTTAAGTTCCATATTTCAATCTTGCCTGTGTTTTGAGTTTCGAGGTCGCTCTTCTCAATCGAAAAAGTAATATGCAGAGGAACAGGGCAGTCCGTAGTAACCGCCCCAACCTCAAAGCCTTCACTGTCGGGCTGTCCTGCTGCAAGACGGTATCGGCGTTTGAAATTTTTATATTCTGCCACCCTTCTACCTCTTCTCACTAAAAAAGCACCTCCGTTTTTGGAAGTGCTTCATTTCAATGTTTTTATAATCCGGGCACAGTTTCTTTTATGCCTTTTGCAAAGTTAGCAGCCTTTTTCATTAAGTTGTTTTCATTCAGATATTCAAGCCCTTTTAAGGTTATTCTCGGATTATTTACGGATATAATACATTCGCCTTGAACGCCGTATTTAAGGCTTATACCGTCAACATAACCTTCTTTGGTCAACATTTCTAATATTTTATAAAGTCTGTTTTCGGAAATTTTAAGCCGTTCAGCTGAAATACGATCCATATAAAATTCATCATAATCCATAGCCTTTTCAAGCTCTTTAAGGATTTTATAAATTATATTAAAATTGTCCATTTATGTCTTCCTTGT
>JAJBVU010000167.1 GCA_020859645.1 Eubacterium sp.
ATAAAATCTGCTTAAAATCAAGCATATATACTTAAACTGTGGTATTAATTTCTATATTTTAATAATTGAAAACAAGCATATACAGGGCTATAATAAATTTACAGACATAAAACACGGTATGCAAGGGCGTATTTGCGGCTCAATCCGCAGGTATGCTCTTTTCTATGAAAGGATGATAAAAATGGCGGACAAAGAAAAAGTATTAAAGGACGTAAACAAAATAATTTCTCTTATTAAAACAGACAGCAAGGACATCTCCCCCGAGGATAAAAAAATGATAGTTGAGGACACTCTTGAACATTTTAACAACTACGTAAGTCCCGGGTGGCTTAAATACAGAAAGTCTGTTTCCTCCGACTCGGAAAACGGAGCTGTTGTTGAATGGCAGGACGAAGGGGCTTACTGCTGCGGCTTAAACGGCGAAAGCGAAAAGTTTATTGACTGCTTGGGCGGCTTCGGAATTTATACCTGCGGTCACAGAAACCCCGAAATTCTTGAAACAGTAAAGGCTCAGCTTGATCACCAGGCTCTTCACTCACAGGAGCTTTTAGACCCCTTAAGAGGTTATCTTGCAAAGGCGGTAGCTGACATAACCCCCGGTGATTTGCAATACTGCTTTTTCACAAACGGCGGTGCAGAGGCTGTAGAAATGGCTCTTAAACTGGCAAGAATTGCCACAGGGGGCAGATGGTATATTTCGACTGTAGGGGCTTTCCATGGGAAGTCAATGGGCGCAATCTCAATGGGAGGCAAGGGCACCTACAGAACACCCTATGCGCCTATGGTTCAGCAGGTTCAGCACGTTCAGTACGGAAACGCCGAGGACGTAAGAAAGGCAATTGTCAACTTACAGACAGTAGGGGAGAAGGTTGCGGCAGTTATTCTTGAGCCTATTCAGGGTGAGGCCGGAGTTATAATTCCTCCCGAGGGCTATTTAAAGGAGGTAAGAGAAATCTGCGACGAAACGGGAGTTGCCCTTATATTTGACGAAATTCAGACAGGCATGGGCAGAACAGGTACAATGTGGAGATGCGAAGCAGAAGGAGTTACCCCGGACATTATGACCTTCGGAAAGGCTTTCGGCGGCGGAATTATGCCTATTACGGGTATAATCTGTGTTCCTAAAATGTGGACACAGGATCTTATAGACAATCCCTGGCTTTTGGGCTCCCCTACATTCGGCGGAAATCCTGTCTGCTGTTCGGCGGCGTTGGCAACAATAAAATATATGCTTGAAAACGATATTCCCGGAGTATGCAAGAGAAAGGGCGAAATTCTTAAGAGCGGTCTTGAAAAAATGGCAGCTAAATATCCGGAAATTATATATGAGGTAAGAGGAACGGGGCTTATGCTTGCGGTTGAATTTCATACCTGTGAGTTAGGCTATGAAACAGCTAAGGGGCTTTTTGCAAGACGTGTTATGACAGCCGGAACTCTTGTAAACGCCAAAACAATAAGATTTGAGCCTACGGCGGTTATATCCGAGCAGGATATAGCAGACGTAATTTCACGTATGGACGAAGCCTTGGCAGACACCAAAAAAGCAATGAATGTTTAAAATATATATGTAACATATGCAGAGAGGCATAACCTAAAAAAGTTATGTCTCTTTTATTTTTACGAAAGGAGAACACAAACAAATGGAAGTTAAAAAAATGTTTATAGACGGCGAATGGGTTTTAAGCAGCTCAGGCAAAACATTTAAGTCAATAAATCCCTCAAACGGCGAAACCTTGGCTGAAATCACCGAAGGAACGGTTGGGGACGTAAGAAAAGCCGTTTCCGCCGCAAAAAAATCCTTCTATAAAACAAGAGAATGGAGAGATATGGACTCACAGACAAGGGGAGACTATATTCTTAAAATTGCCGACGCCATAGACGCCGAAAGAGAGGAATTTGCCGAAATAGACAGCTTAGACCACGGCAAGCCCTTAAGAGAGGCTGAGTGCGACGTTGACGACGCAATTCACACATTCAGATATTACGCAAGTCTTATTAAAGCCCCCTACGGCGGAGTTTATGACGTAAACGAGGGCTTCGGAAAAATGCACTCCTACACAATTCACGAGCCTGTAGGTGTCTGCGGACTTATTACACCTTGGAATTATCCTCTTCTTATGGGTGCTTGGAAGCTTGCCCCGGCTCTTGCGGCAGGAAACAGTATTATTTACAAGCCCAGCTCAAACTGTGTTCTTTCGAGTATAAAGCTTTTTGAAATATTCGAAAAGGTAGGGCTTCCCAAGGGCTGCGCCAATTTGGTTTTAGGTCCCGGAGGAACTATAGGAAACGAAATAGCCGAAAACAATGACATAGATATGGTTACATTTACAGGCTCAACAGAGGTAGGTCAAAGCATTATGAGAGCCGCCGCCGGAAACGTCAAGAAAATAGGTCTTGAACTGGGAGGAAAGTCGCCAAACGTAATTTTCGCCGATTCCGATTTAGACGGAGCGGTAGAGTGGGCAATGGTGGGAATTTTCTTAAATCAGGGGGAAATCTGCTCAGCCGGTTCGAGAATTATCGTGGAAGAAAGCATTCACGATGAGTTTGTAAAGCGTCTTGCAAAAAAGGCAAACGCCATAACTATAGGAAATCCTCTTGATAATCCGGATATGGGGCCTCTTGTTTCCGAAAGTCATATGAACAAGGTTTTGGGCTATATCAAAAAGGGTATCGAAGAAGGGGCTGAGCTTGTCTGCGGCGGCGAAAGATATACCGAGGGTGACTGTGCAAAGGGCTATTATTTACGTCCTACGGTTTTTGACAGGTGTACAGACGATATGACTATTGTTAAGGAAGAGATTTTCGGTCCCGTTGTAACGGTTCAAACATTCAAAACGGAACAGGAAGCCATTGATATGGCAAACAATACGGAATACGGTCTCGCAGGAGCTGTCTTTACCTCAGACGGAGCAAGAGCCCTGAGAGTAATTAAGGAAATAAGAGCCGGCATCACATGGATTAACTGCTACAATCCCTGTTTTAACGAAGCACCCTGGGGCGGCTATAAAAAGTCGGGCATAGGCAGAGAGCTGGGCATTCACGGTCTTGAAGAATATCAGGAAATTAAGCAGATAAACATAAACTTAAACCCCGGAGTTTTGGGTTGGTATGAGCATTAAAAGAGGTGTTTTGATATGAAGGAATTTTCTGTTGCTCCCAAAATAATTATGCTTGACAGCTGTAAAGAGTTTATCGATGAATTTAAAATTAATGAGGACGACCTTGTTGTTACAATAGAGGTCACTTGGAACACATATTTTAAAGAGGTTAAAGCCGGAACGGTTATTTTCATCGAGAATTACGGCGTAGGCGAGCCTTCCGACGAAATGATTGAAGCCGTGGCTGCCGATATTAAGAAGCACTACAAAAGGGTTATAGCCATAGGCGGCGGAACGGTTATAGACTGCGCAAAGCTTTTTGCCCTGAAAAATCTTTTGCCTGTCAGTGACCTGTTCGACAAAAAAATTCCGGCTGAAAAGGACAAGGAGCTTCTACTTGTTCCCACAACCTGCGGAACAGGGTCTGAGGTCACAAACATTTCTATTTTGGAGTTTAAGAAAAGACACACAAAATTCGGTCTTGCGGATAAGGCTCTTTTCGGAGACTGTGCGGTTATAGTGCCTGAGCTGCTTAATAAGCTGCCCTTCAAGGTTTTCGCCGCAAGCTCAATTGACGCCCTTGTTCACAGCGTTGAAAGCTTTCTTTCGCCTAAAGCAACCGAAATTTCAAAAATGTTTTCAGTTAAGGCTATGACAATGATTTTACAGGGCTATAAGAAAATAGAAGCAGAGGGGAAAGAGTCTTTAAGGGGGCTTCTTCCCGACTTCTGTCTCGCTTCAACCTTAGCCGGTATAGCCTTTGGGAATGCAGGCTGCGCAGCCGTTCATGCTATGAGCTATCCTCTCGGGGCTGAATTTCATGTTCCTCACGGTGAATCGAACTATGCTATGTTTACGGGAGTATTTAAAAAATATATGGAAATAAAGCCTGAAGGCGACATAAAGGAGCTTAACAAAATTATTGCTGATATTTTGGGCTGCGAAGTCACAAACGTTTATGACAGTCTCGAAGCACTGCTTAACGGCTCGATTCTAAAGAAAAAAAGCTTAAGTGAATACGGAATGACTGAAAAGCAAATCGAGGAATTTACGGACTCAGTCATTGCCAATCAGCAAAGATTATTAAACAACAACTATGTATTTTTAGACAGAAATACATTAATTAAAATATATACCGAACTTATGTAAGGGGGAATTATAATGTCATATTTAAGAACAGCTCTGCCTGAAATAAAGACAGAAACCTTGCCGGGGAAAAATGCCCGGGCAATAATCGACCGCCGTTTAAAGGCTATACCAAATGCAATTCGCTGTAACTATCCCCTTGTTGTAAACCGCTGTGAGGGGGCTATGATTGAGGACGTAGACGGAAATATTTTTCTCGACTGGGTCGGAGGTGTCGGCGTAATTAACGCAGGCTATTCACAGCCCGAAATGATTGAAGCGGTTAAGGCACAGGCGGACAAATATTTTCATGTTATGATGAACATAGGCACTCATGAGGGCTATGTCAGTCTTGCGGAGGAAATGAACAGAATTGTTCCCGTCAGGGGAGAAAGCAAAAAGACAATGTTTGTAAACTCCGGCGCCGAGGCTGACGAAAATGCCGTAAAAATAGCAAAGGGCTATACAAAAAGACCTAACATTATCGTTTTTTCGGGTGCATTCCACGGCAGAACCCAAATGACTATGGCTATGACCTCAAAGAAAGCCTATGCCTACGGAATGGGACCCTTCCCGGACGGAGTTTACAGGGCGGAATTTCCCTATCTTTACAGAGCGCCTAAGGGCTTTAACGAACAGGAAGCCGTAGATTATTACATAAAGAGACTTTACGATGTTTTTGAAGAATGCAGCTCGCCGGATTATGTGGCGGCGATTGTTGTTGAGCCTATACAGGGCGAAGGCGGCTTTGTTCCGGCACCGATTGAGTGGGTTAAGGCGGTTAGGAAAATCTGTGATGAACACGGCATTCTTCTTGTTGCTGACGAGGTTCAGACAGGCTTTGCCCGTTCCGGAAAAATGTTTGTTTCTCAGTATTGGAAGGAAGCCGGCTGCCCTCCCGACATTATGACCTCGGCAAAATCCATAGCCGCCGGTCTGCCCCTGTCGGCGGTTACCGCTTCGGCTGAAATTATGGATGCCTGCCCCACGGGGACAATCGGCGGAACCTTCTGCGGAAACGCAGTCAGCTGCGCTTCGGCTCTTGAGGTTATAAAGTTTATCGAAAAAAATAATCTCTGCGAAAAGGCTGTTAAAATCGGAGACAGGGTAAAGGAATATTATAAATCGGAGCTTGCTCCCTTGGGAGTTGTGGGCGATGTAAGAGGAATAGGGGCTTTTGTGGGCTTGGAGCTTGTAAAGGACACCAAGACAAAGGAGCCTTATCCCGAACTTGTAGCCGCAATGGTCAAAACTGCTGCTCAAAAGGGTCTGATTATAGAAAGCGCCGGAACCTACGGCAATGTAATACGTTTTCTTTGTCCTCTTGTTGTAACAGAACAGCAGCTTGAAGCAGGTCTTAAAATTATGAAAGAGACAATGACCGAATGTCTTGAATAATTAAGGAATCGCTGATTAATTAGTACTTCGCAGCTTCACCTCAGTTTTTTCCGATTGCTTCTTCACGCATTTTCGACGTAGGGCTGCGACTACGCCTTCAAATGCCTTTATCGCACTCGAAAAAATCTGAGGCAAATCTGTTTCGGCGAATTAATCATCGTTTCCTTAAAAAAAGAGAGTGGAATACAGAAGATTAAATCTGATTCCATTCTCTTTTTATTGTGTGAGATTAAAAATTATTTTTTATATCGGCAAGCCGGGTTTTGTTGAAACGGGTTTAATTATAAATTGCTGTTTTTGTGGTGCTGTCCCAGCTGACCTTAACGCCCAGGGCTTCACCTAAGGCTCTGAATGGGATGTAAATTCTGCCGTCTTTGATTTCGGCTTTTGCTCCGTTAGCCATAAGAGTCTGTTCGCCGTTTACAGTCATATAGGCGCTGCCCGAGGTAAACTTAATTGTGTTTCCGTTATATGTTATCGAAGCGGTTTTTGTTGAAGCGTCCCATGAGATTATGCTGCTTGTGTCGGCTTTGTCAATGTCCTGCTGCAATATTGCAAGGGCTGCAAATCTTAAGGGAACAAGGGTTGAACTGCTTTCGGACTGAATATAGGGAGCTGCGTCTGTTTCGTAGGTTTTGTCTCCTACAGTGACTGTTGTGCTGCCGATTGAAATTTTAACTGTTTCGGCTGATGAAGCACCAGCTGAAGAGCTTTCGGAAGAGCTTGCCGAGCTGTCTGTTTCCTCTGAGCTGCTGTCTGTTTCGGTCTTTGAAGCAGATGTGCCTACAGAATAAGATGAACCCTTGCCGCCGCCGGATGAAGAGGTTTTTGTTTTTACTGTTGTTGTTTCGGAAGAGGTTGTTGTTTCGGCAATCTCTTCTGTTGTTGTTTCCGTAATCTCTTCTGTTGTGGTTTCAGCCTGTTCACCGTTTTTGACTATTGTGAAGGTGCTGTCGATTAATTCCATAGTGTCTGTTCTGTAGGTGCTTATTGTGAAGGTGTCGTCTGTTATGTTAATCATTGAGAATGTGGGAATATCCTCCTGCCATCTTGCGGCTACATATGCCTGTTTGTGTTCAACAAGGTCATAATATTTGCTGCCCGAGGCTGAGTTTGCTGTCATATAGAGTATTCCGGAGGGATTTGTAACAACTGAGCTGTCTGTTTCAGCCACATAATCGGCATCTTCAATTGATGTAAGATAATTCTCATATGTTTCGTCGATTTCTATGTCTCCGTCAATGTAGGCGTCAAAATCGTCCTCGCTTATGAAGCTTTCCTCATCCAAGCTTCCGCCCTTCATCATATAGGAACGGCAGTATGTGTGGTCGTGGCCTGTCAAAACAACGTCAATGTCATTATCCTCAAAGGCAGGAATAAGACCGTATCTCAGCTCTACGATTTCAGGCTCGTTTGAGTGTTCGCCTGAGCCGTAAATATCCTGGTGAAGTGAAACAATTTTCCATTCTGCGTCCTTGTCCGCTGCACAGGCTTCTTCAATAAAGGCACTGTGTTCGGCAACATTTGTGTTGTTTGTGTTAATCATAATGAAAAGAGTGTTTCCGTAGCTGAAATAGTAGTCGCCGCCGGCATAAGTTGAACCTGTTTGGCTTGCATTGGGATTGTTGAAGTGATAAGAATAGTTTGAGCTTAAGGCATCGTGGTTGCCTATTGTTGTGGCAACGGGAATACTCTTAAGAATTTCGGGCATAAGATAGCCTGTGTATTCTATTTCGTTTTTGGTAAAGGTTGCGTGGGTTGCGTCAGAGGTTTTCTTGTCTCTTGACTGAATTTGATCCCCTGCGGATAAGAAGAAGCTCATATTCGGGTTAAGCTCATAAGCCTTTTCGAGGGTGTCATTCCAGTTAAAGCTGTCGTTTCTTACAGCTGCGTCCTGACCCTGTTCAGAGGTTTCACCGGTGGCAACATTTTCATATGATGAGCCGATTTGAGGGTCGCCTACGAAGGCAAAGCTGAAGCCGCTGTTTGTGCTTTTTACTGTGTATTCCACAGGCTCTGTCCATTCGCCGTCTTTTGTATAGCTGTAGTAGTAGGTTTCGCCGGGTGTCAGGTCTTTAACTACTACCTTGTTGCTGTTATAACCGGGAACAGCGCTTGACTGGCTTACTGTCTGCAAAGCCGCTGCGGAAAGAGCCGAGTCGGAAAGAGCTTCCTCCTGAAACCACTTAAATTCGGGAACGCCTTCCTCTTCGTCTGAATACCAGCCGAAGTTAAGCTCGTTTTCAGTTTCACCGGGAGTAAGGGACATAATTTCCATATTGTCCTTTTCTTCTTCCCATTTTTCACACCATTCTTCCCAAGCGCCGTTTTCTGCCGCCGCTGTTTGAGAGGCTTCTGTCCAGCCGTCATTGTCGGCAGCCCAAACGATAGTGCTTGCAAGAAGAACAAAAGATAAAACTATTGCAATTTTTCTTTTCATAAATAACTCTCCTTTTCTTGAGTATAAGTTTTATGTATGTCTAAAACAATTATTATTATAGGCAGCCCCGTATTTTTTTCCACCAAATTCAGGAAAAGATT
>JAJBVU010000060.1 GCA_020859645.1 Eubacterium sp.
GCGGAGAGTCTATTTCTCTTTCGGCTTCGTTTACGGTCATAAAGCTGCTGTTAATCTGCAAGGTAAGGGTAAAATCTTCTGAATTATCCCTGTTTTCCTCGGCTGCTGCACAGGCTGTCAAGGAAAAAACAAGGATTACAGCCATAAAAAGGGATATTATTTTTTTCACAGTCTAATCACTCCTTTGTCAATAAACATAGTCGGGAGCAAGAACCGACATAAGCTCTTTATCGTGGTTATGTGCCAAATAGGTTTCATTGTCGAAAATCATTGCTGCTCCGCCGCTTCGTGTGTAAGGTTCCCAAGTAGGAAGGGTTTCACCGTTGGGGTCGCCTGTTTTGGCAAAATTTATCCAAGCATCGCTCATAATATCCGACAGTGCAGCAGCTTTAATTATGTCGCCGCTGACATCTGCCTTATCTATGTTATTGAACACAAAAGGTATTTCCGCCGTATGATAAGATGTTCCCCATGTAAACACATATGAGTAAACAGGTGCGCCCTTTTGGTCTGCTTTATGGGCTGTCAGCTTTAATATGGGCAAACGTATAAGAGTAGAGTCGATATAAAGAGCACCTGTGTCGGATTCGTTGGGATATGCCTTTGCAAAGGCTTCCTTAACCGCTTCCGCTTTGTCCCCGTATTTTTCAGTCATTTTTGCGTTAAGCTCTTCTTCGCTCATTTTCTCATCGGAATCGGCTAAGCCGCCGTTAAATACTGTCCATTCGTTCAGGTTTGAACCTATAAGCAAGGGTATGTCATAGCCTGCCTCGGCAAAGCCGTCCTCGGTTACGGGACTTGTAGGCAGATAATCGCCGTCTACAACAGGCTCCCATAAAAGAGAATATCCGTTTACAAATTCCTCATAAATACCCATTTCCTCAGCCGCCAAAATCAAGGCTTTATCGGAAGCTGCGGCAAGCTCATCATAGGAGATTGTCTGAAGGGCTTCTATGTTATCCTCTGAAATATCAAGCTCGTCTAAAATTATTTCTGTTAAACGTCTGCTTACTTCCGAAGAAGTGAATTTTGCACCCATATTTTCCGTTGCACCGCTTTCAACAATACCTTTGTGGAAAAGTCCTTTTGCATAAGGTGAGGTCATAAGTGCCAAAACCTTTGCTCCGCCGCCGGATTCGCCGAAAACAGTTACATTATTCGGATCGCCGCCGAACTGCTCAATATTATCCTGTATCCACTGTAAAGCGGCGGCAATATCTGTTAAGCCCGCATTTGCGGAATATTTATATTTTTCTCCGTAAGCCGATAAATCCAAATGTCCCAAAACATTCAGTCTGTGATTTATTGAAACAACAACCACGTCGCCTTTTTTGCTTAGGTTTTCACCGTCATAGGAAGGCATATCTATTGACGAGCCTGTGGAAAAGCCGCCGCCGTGAAGCCAAACCATTACAGGACGTTTTTCATTATCGTTTATACCCGGTGTCCATACATTTAAGTTTTGACAGTTTTCGTCCATTTCGTGAGAACCTGAACCTGTTTGGGGAGCAATAGGACCGTAGTCTTTGGCTTCTCTTATACCCTCCCAAGGTGTCACCTTTTGGGCAGGCACAAATCTCTCTTCCGCTTCGGCATAGGGTATGCCGTGGTAGGTATAAATTCCGTTGTTAATATAGCCCTCAACTGCTCCGGCTTCTGTGTTTACAACGGCGGAAGTGCTTTCACTTCCCAATGCGGAATTGTATTCATCATCTGAAACATTATCTCCCCATGTTATGCTGTCATTTTCGGGGTTACCGTTTACGGCAATGTAAGCAAATTCTTCATCTATAGTTCCGAGCCGGTGGGTTACTCCCGGTTCTGAAACAATTACATCTCCGGCTTTTATGCCCCGGGCTTCGCTGCCTTCCTCCTGATAAATTCCCGTTCCGTTTGTAACAACTATAAGCTGACCGCCTTCGTGAGAGTGCCAAGCTGTTCTTGCTCCGGCTTCAAGCGTGTAGTTGTTTACTTCGGGACAGTTGAAAATATCTTCATATTCCACAAGGTTATTTTTGTAAACAGTGCCTGTATATCCCTTGGCAGTATAAACCTCTCCTTTGGGGAACATTGTTTCGCCCGGTTCTCTGATTGTGCCGTTTTCTCTTGCGGTTGAAACAGCAGCATAATATTCATCGTCCGTTACCTTTTCAAACCAGTTTGTTGAGCCTGCACCGGGGTTTACTCCCAAAGCAATATGAGCAAACCAACTGTCATTTATGGCTGAGTGAAAATGTCTTTTTCCGGGAGGAATTAAAATAACGTCTCCAGCCTGCATAAGCCTTGCCGGTTCGCCTTCCATCTCAAACACGCCTACGCCCTCTGTTACAAGAAGAATTTGTCCGCCGTCATGGGTGTGCCAGTCGGTTCTTGTACAGGGTTCAAAGGTAACCTGACCGAAAGCGGGGATTTTCATTGTTTCGTCATATGAGCTGAGCCAGTTTACATAAGATACACCCGTAAAATAATCTGCCGCCGGGTTTAAGTCGCCTTTTGCAAATACATTTTCAATAGTGTCTGCATCTATAACCGTTATTGTTCTGCTGTCTGCTGTCCAAATGACAGTATAGCCCATTTCTTCGGCAATAAATCTAAGGGGAATATAAAATCTGCCCTCTATTGTCTGCGGTTTTGTGTCAAGACTTGTTTCTTTGCCGTTTACAGCCGCTTTTCCACTTTCAGAATTTATTGTGATTTCCGTTCCGCCGTATGTAATTTCAACGGTTTCTCCGTTTTGATTATATTCTCCGCCTGCGGCTTCAACAAAGCCCTTAACAGGCAAAACCGTACTGCCGTTTACAACAACGGGAACAGCTCCTTCCTCATCAACAGGGGTTTCCTTTCCGTTTACATTCATAACATTACTGCCTATTTGTATTGTAATTGTTGTTTTTTCCGTATCGGCCGCCGTTTCACCTGCCGTAATTACTCCGGCAAAGCAGGCCGACAAAAGCAATGTAAATATCAAAACAAAAGATATGCTTTTTTTCATAGGTTCAAGCCTCCTTTACTGTACATTTTCCTTTATCCAGTTTTCAACATGGTCTGCAACAACGTCATTGTTTAAATCTTGGAATATAAAGTGGTCGTTGCCCGTTATGCCTTCTTTGGGAAGGTCGATAACCTCTGCCGTTCCTCCGTCTGCTGTGTAGGCTTCGGCAAAGTCATAGCTTGTCTGACGCATTCCCTGCCAAGCGGCTGTTGCCTGAATTTCAGGGTCGCCGTTGTCGATATAGTCGCCGAAATAAATTGCCGCTGAAATGCCTTTTTCAAGCATTACGTTGTATTCCTCTGTTCCTGCTTCCGCACTGCTTCCCGGCTCTATGGCTATTATGGAAGCAATATGGTCAGTATATTTTGCTGCAAGCCAACCGGCTCTTCCGCCCTGTGAGTGGGTAACAAGAATTGAGTTTTTCCCTGTTCTTTCGTAAACCTCATCTATTGCCGCCGCAACAGCCTCTGCCACCATTTCACCGTCATAATCTGCACCCATATCGGAGGTCATTCCCGTATCGGGTGTCATTTGGCGGAAAAACCGGTCTAAAGATTCATCATCATTGGGAAACTGTGAGCCTTCATAGGCTTCTGACCTTCCGTCAACCCATTTTCCTATTCTGAATTGTGTATACCATCTTTGGTCGAGAGTTTTCGTACTTATATCGCCGCTGACGGAGGTTGCTCCGGCTTCACCTCTGCGGGGTTCGTCTATAAGCCAAACACTGTGACCCTTTCTCAAAAACATATCAGACCAACCCTCTCTTCCGTCAGGAGTGGTCATCCAACCCATTCTTGACTGACCGTAGCCGTGAAGAAATACCATAGGCAGCTCAGTATCGTTTTCGGGAATTTGATAGAGAACATTTGCGTGGTCAACATGGGCAGTCTGTCCTGCTCCTGTTTCTTCCCATTGGTCTGCCGGGTCAAATGTACCCTCGGAAGTAACCGTAATTCCTCCGGAGGAGAAAATTCCCTGTTCTGCTATTACAAGAGAACTGTCGGCTAATGTTTCCGTTTCTTCTGTTGTAACTTCTCTTACCGAAGCAGTTTCGTCAGGGCTTGTTCTTCCGCAGCCTGTTACTGTCGAAAGGCTTAAAATAAAAGCCAATGTCAAAGCGGATAATTTTTTGAATTTTAACATAGTGATACACTCCTTCTTTATTCTTCTTCATAAACAGAGTTTATAATGCTGAGGGCATTTAATGTTCGTGGATAGCCTATATAGGGCATAATATCTGTTAAAACCTCAAGCATATAGTCCTTTGACTTTCCTACATTTTTATTTCCGGCTGTATGTCCCGTAAGCTGAGCTTCCGCTCCGCCGAGAGTAGCTATACAAACCCATGTCAGAAGCTCGTGCTGTTCAAGAGTAAGACCCTCTCTTGTGTAGAAGTCACCGAAGCAATAGTCGGGAAGAAAACTTCTGCCGAGCCTTACTTCGTCTTCTTCCGGCTTTGTGTCGCCTAAATCACCGAAAAGCTCAGTCTGTGCGGCACTTCCCTTGTCCCAACGGTTATCTTCCGTAACAGTTGCCTGACTTTCGGGCATTTCTATTCCTTTTTCTTCAAAGACCTCGTTTACAATGTCAACAGCTTCAAGGGCTTTAGCCGCTCCTACATAGGGAGTACAGTGGTAAACCGTTTCGGTGATTTCAACAGGGGTTAAGCCTGCATTAAGTGCAGAATAAATATGAGTTCTTAAAACCGTTTCTGTGCCTAAAGTTGTAAGAGCCGCAAGAGTAATCATTTCTCTGTCCTTGTCCGTAAGCTGTCCCTGCTGATAAAGCTCACCGTAAACAAGCTTGTTTACAATATCGTAAAGTTCTGAATCCTCAATAGTATCGGGAATTTCCGCATCGGCATACAGTTCATCCCATTTTTCTTCCGCAAGGATTTCTCTTTGTGACTTCGTTATTCTTGCTTCCGCCGCCAAATTAAAATAGGCTGCCGCTGCTGAAAATGAAATAACTACACTTAATAAAACAGGTACAAATCTTTTCATAATATCAATCCTTTCTTAAGGAAACGATGATTAATTCGTCAAAGCAGATTTGCCTTTGATTTTTTCGAGTGCAAGGAAGGCATTTGAAGGCGTAGTCGGAGCCTACGTCGAAAATGCGTGACGCTGCAATCGGAAAAAACAGAGGTGAAGATGCGAAGAGCTAATTAATCAGCGGTTCCTTAATAACATTCTTCCAAAATTTCATATATTTCATCTGCCGTAAGTCTTTTGCAGCAGCCTGCGGTAATATTGCAGGAGTTTGCCACAGCCTCAAAACAGCTTTTATCCTCAATGCCCATTTCTCTGAAGCTTTTGGGCAAGCCGATTTCTTCAATAAATTCGGTCAGGCAGTTTATTCCCCTTAAGGCAGTTTCGCTGTCGGTTTTGCCCTTGCCCTCAACTCCCCACACTGTACGGGCAAATCTTGCAAATTTACCCGGTGCATATTTATATATGCGGCGGTATAAAACAGGATGAATTACGGCAAGGCCCTGACCGTGATTGCAGTTTGTATAAGCTCCCAGCTGATGTTCAATCTGATGTGCCTGAAAATCGGTGGTTTTGCCAAGCTTTAAAATGCCGTTTTCAGCCATTGCGGAAGCCCACATAAGCTCACCTCTGACTTCAATATCATCGGGCTCTTCAATTAAGGCTCTTATATTTTTAATCGTATTTCTCATAACAGCTTCATTAATTTCGTCTGAAATAAAGCTTTCTCTCGGTGTTCCGAAATAAGTTTCCATACAGTGGCTTAAAGTGTCAAAAGCACCTGAAATAACCTGTTTGAAGGGTACGGACAATGTATAATAAGGGTCAAGAACGGCAAATTCCGCATAAGCCCCCAACATACCGGCTTTAATTTTTTTGTCCTCATTTGTTATTACCGCACCGTTGTTCATCTCTGCACCTGTTCCCGACGCAGTAACTACTGCCCCCATTTTAAGCATAGAAACAGGCATTTTCTTTCTTTCAAACTCCATATCCCAAACATCTTCATCTGTTTTCGCCTGTACGGCTATAATTTTGCAGCAGTCTATAACAGAACCGCCGCCCACCGCAAGTATAAAATCAACATTATTTTCCCTTGCAAGCTCAGCCCCTTCTAAAACCTTTTTATAAGTGGGATTTGGCATTATGCCCGAAAATTCAATTATTTTCTTATCTTCCAACAGGGCTGTAATATCATCATATATGCCATTTTTCTTAATTGAGCCGCCGCCGTAGGCAAGCATTATGCTTCGGCAGTTTTTAAGCTCCGCAGTCAACGCCTTTTCTGCTGAGCCTTTCCCAAAATAAACCTTTGTGGGATAACTGAATATAAAATTCTTCATTTTATCATCTCCTGTTATAATTTTTTTGATTGTTCGCTTTCACTATTTCTGTAAGCTTAATATTTTCATTGCTGTATCTTGCGTTCGGATTTTTTTCCGCAATGTTAAGCTGAATTGCATTTTCGGGACAGTGGTGTATACAAGCCATACACAATTGACAGCTTTCCTCACCGTAATACGCTTTTTGGTTTTTAAGATGTATGCGTCCTTCGGGACAGACATTGGTGCAGATACCGCAACCTATACAGTTATCTGTTACTACATATGAATTTTTTAAAATATCCAAAGGCATTTTTTTGCAGGCTTCAACAAATTTATTGTGAAAATCTATGTCAATATCCGTTATCTGCTGTTTAAAACATCTTTTTAAATCAATATCCTCTTTTATTTTTTCTATATGCTCACCAATTTTCTTTTGAGGAATTAAAGCAGTCTGTTCATTCATATCAAAAACAGGAAGAAAATTATCCACCATTTCTATTGTGTTTATATAGTCTGCCTTTTTTCCAAAGGAATTAAGTGCTTTTTCCGCAAGCTCAGCAGCACCGCCGTGTATGTTGCCGTAGGTAAGTACAACATAAAAATAATCCGTCTTAAAAACAGCTTTTTTCAGAAAGTCTTTAACCATTTCCGGCATTTCGTGACCGTATACAGGGCAGACAATTCCTATTTTATCCGCTTCATATTCATAGCTGTCATTGTGAATAATCTGAGGAATACTTACAAGCTCCCTGTCAAGCTGCTTTGCCGCATACAGACTGTTTCCCGTTCCAGTAAAATAAAAAACCATATCTATCCTCCTTTGCAAAAGGGAAAACGCATTTAAAACGCATCTCCCCTTTAAACAATTATTTTTCGGTTATTATTCGTGAACCTTTAAGCTGTGAAGCATTTTTACAAAGGCAGGATCACTATGATTTACAATTTTACTGTGTCCAATATCCAGTTTGGCAATTTCTTTCATATCCTCATCAGAAAGGGCAAAATCCCAAATATCGATATTCTGTTCAATACGCTCCTTGTGAACAGACTTGGGAATAACAACAACACCTCTTTGAATATTCCACCGTAAAGCAACCTGTGCCGCAGTTTTTCCGTATTTTTCACCGATTTTGCTCAAAACAGGGTGGCTGAAAATATTGTTTGTACCTTCCGCAAAAGGACCCCAGGCTTCGGGAACAACTCCGTATTCCTTCATAACCGCAAGGGCATTTTCCTGTTGGAAGAAGGGATGAAGCTCAATCTGATTTACAGCCGGAATAATTTCTACGGTTTCGCAAAAATCCGTAAGCACATGGGGATAGAAGTTGCAGACACCTATTGCCCTAAGCTTGCCCTCTTTGTAGGCTTCTTCCATAGCTCTGTAGCCACCCATATAGTCGCCCATAGGCTGATGTATCAAATATAAATCAATATAGTCAAGCCCTAATTTGTTTAAAGATGTTTGAATAGCAGTCTTTGCCGTTTCATAGCCTGCGTCCTGCACCCACAGCTTTGTTGTTATAAAAAGATCCTCTCTCGGCACACCGCTCTTTGCTATAGCTTTGCCGACAGCTTCCTCATTCATATAAGCCGCCGCTGTATCAATAAGTCTGTAGCCTGCCTCGATAGCTTCACTTGCAGCCTTCTCACACTGTGCATGGTCGGGTACCTGAAATACTCCAAAGCCCTCTAATGGCATTTTTACTCCGTTGTTTAATGTTACATATTCCATAATGCAGCCTCCGTTTCATTTATTTTTGTTTTTGTAATTTAAGTATAGAGCATATTTTTCAAAAAGTACAATATCAATTTTGCAATCTGCTATTTATAAAGTGAATACTG
>JAJBVU010000004.1 GCA_020859645.1 Eubacterium sp.
AAATGAATTGGCTTAACAATATGCTCTGGGGCGGCTCGGCTCTTTTGGCTTTTGAACACATTTGGCACGGTGAAATTACCCCTTGGTTTCCTTTCCTGACAAATGCCGCAAATGCCGCCGACAGGGCGGAAATGCTTTTCGAAATGGCAACAAGCGGAACGGCTATGGCAGCTGTCGTCACTGTCTTTTGGGCTTGCGGAGTAATGGCGGTGAACGCCCTTCAAAAAGCAGACAGAGAGCTTTTGAAAGAGACAGCCGTAAAGGAGCGGTGAAAAATGACACTTTTGATAACTGTTTTTGCGGCGGTTATAACTGCCGTAATTTGGTACTGCACAGGCTTCAGCGGCAAAATGAAGCTGGGTACCCTTTGCCTTATGTATACAGGGGCATCACTTATGTGGCTCGTGGACGCCGTTGTTGAATATATTGAAGTCGGTGCGGAATATTTCACCCCTGCCCCTGCGGATATGCTGAACGATGCTTATTTGGGGCTTTCCGCTGCGGCTTTGGGGCTTGTGATTTGGTTCGCTGTTTTGTGCATAACCGATCCCGAAGGCAAGGTTAAAAAGGCTCTTTTGAAAAAACAATAAAGGGAGACTGTTTTATGACCCTTAGTGAGAAATATGATAAACTAAAGGAATATTTGTTAAGCCTTGAAAGCGTGACAATAGCTTTTTCAGGGGGAGTTGACTCCACGTTTCTGTTGAAAGCGGCTCATGATGCTTTGGGGGATAAGGCTATAGCCGTTACGGCAAAGTCCAAAGTCTTTCCCGAAAGAGAAATGAAAGAAGCCGAGGCTTTCTGCAAAGAAGAAGGCATAAGACAAATTGTTTTTGGCTTCAATGAGCTTGAAATCGAGGGCTTTAAGGATAATCCCCACGACAGGTGTTATATCTGCAAAAGAGAGCTTATGAGCAAAATCAAGACTGTAGCCGAGGAAAACAACCTTAATTGCGTGGCGGAAGGCTCAAATACAGACGATTTGGGCGACTACCGCCCGGGACTTCAGGCGGTTTCGGAATTAGGCATAAAAAGCCCATTGCGTTATGCCGGTCTTAACAAGACTGAAATAAGAGAGCTTTCGAAAATGATAGGTCTTAAAACCTATGACAAGCCCTCTTTCGCATGTCTTGCTTCACGCTTTCCCTACGGGGAGGAAATCACCGGGAAAAAGCTTATTATGGTTGACAGGGCGGAACAGCTTCTTCTTAATTTGGGCTTTAATCAAATTAGGGTCAGAATACAGGGCGAAACAGCGAGAATTGAAGCTTGCGAAGAGGATATTCCAAAGCTTTTTGAAAAAGATGTAAGAGAAAAAATAATACAGAAGTTTAAAAAATACGGCTTTACATATATTTCTGCGGATTTACAGGGCTACAGAACAGGCAGTATGAACGAAACTCTGAAAGGGGCTGTAAAAAGTGGATAAAGCGGAACTTAACAGACTTCTTTATGCAGTGGCTGAAGGGAAAATCACCCCGGAGGAAGCGGCGGTTAAGCTTAAAACAGAGCCCTTTGAGGATTTGGGCTTTGCTAAGCCCGACCACCACAGAAAAATCAGACAGGGAGCCGGAGAGGTTATTTACGGAGCGGGAAAAACCGCTGAGCAGATCGGCGAAATCTGCCGATCCCTTGTTAAAGGCGGTCAGAAAAACGTTCTTATAACAAGGCTTGACGGCGATAAAGCGGACATTTTGAAAACCCTTATTGATTTTAATTATTATGAGACAGGTAAAATCGCTGTTGTGGGGAATATGCCCGAACCGGACACAGAGGGGACAGTTCTTGTAGCCACAGGGGGAACAAGCGACCTTTACGCCGCCGAAGAAGCGGCTTTAACAGCCGAATTTTTAGGCAGTCGGGTTGAACGGCTCTATGACGTAGGTGTAGCCGGCATTCACAGGCTTCTTGCCCATACGGATAAAATTATGAATGCAAAGGTAATAATTGCCATAGCCGGAATGGAAGGGGCTTTGGCAAGCGTAATCGGCGGTATTGCCGACTGCCCTGTTATAGCCGTGCCTACAAGCGTAGGCTACGGAGCGGCTTTCGGCGGCTTGGCGGCACTGCTCGCAATGCTTAACTCCTGTGCCAGCGGCGTCAGTGTTGTAAACATAGACAACGGCTTCGGAGCAGGGTATTTGGCAAATATGATTAACCATATGTGAAATTGAAAAAGTTATATAAAGAAAGGCAGGTAAAATTTTATGGCTTATTTAGGTGAAGAAATTAAAAAACTGGGCTTCGGCTTAATGCGTCTGCCCCAAAAGGACGGAGCAATAGACATTGAACAGACAAAGGTTATGGTAGATAAATTTCTGGAACAGGGCTTTACATATTTTGACACAGCCTGGGCGTATGCCGGAAGCGAGGACGCCATCAGACAGGCACTTGTGGAGAGATACCCCAGAGACAAATTTCAGCTTGCCACGAAAAACGCAGCATGGATAAACTGCAAAACAAGAGAGGACGCAATCAATCAGTTCGAAACATCTCTTAAGCAGACAGGCGCAGGCTATTTTGACTTTTATCTTCTCCATAATTTAGGCGAACACAGAACTAAGTTTTTCGATGACTTTAAGCTTTGGGACTTCGTCCGGGAAAAGAAGGCTGAAGGGCTTATTAAACACGTTGGCTTTTCATTCCACTCAACCCCCGAAGAGCTTGAGGAAATTTTAAATAATCACCCTGAAATGGAATTTGTTCAGCTTCAGATTAACTATGCCGACTGGGAGAACCCTGCCATTCAGTCAAGGGGCTGTTATGAGGTGGCAAGAAAGCACAACAAGCCCGTAATTATTATGGAGCCTGTTAAGGGCGGAACCCTTGCCAACCCTCCCGAGAGCGTAGAAAAAATATTCAAGGCGGCTGACAGCAAGGCTTCAAGCTCCTCATGGGCTATAAGATTTGCTGCGGATTTAGACGGAATTATCACCGTTCTTTCGGGTATGAGCAATATCGAGCAAATGGAGGACAATCTTTCATATATGAAGGACTTCAAAAAGCTTTCAGACAGCGAAAGGGAAACCCTTAACAAGGCAAGAGAAGCCTTAAACGCCATTCCCTTAATTCCTTGTACAACCTGCAACTACTGCGCTAAGGTCTGCCCCAAAAACATAGGCATTTCGGGAACCTTTACCGCTATGAATATTTTCAAGCTTTACGGCGACGAGACAGGGGCAAGGCACCAGGAAGACTGGCTTGTTTCCGGTCATCAGAAGGCAAGAGCTAACGAGTGTATAAAGTGCGGAAAGTGTGAGGAAGCCTGTCCTCAGCACATTAAAATAAGAGACGAGCTTGAAAATGCGGTAAAATTTTTTATTAATGGATAATCTGAAATCCACAGGAGCAAACTTATGAAAACTTTATATATTGAGTGTAATATGGGTGCTGCGGGGGATATGCTTACGGCGGCTCTTCTTGAGCTTCTTCCGGAGCCGGATAAATTTGTTGACAAATTAAACAGCCTAGAAATTCCCGGGGTTAAAATCGAAAAAGAACTGACCCAAAAATGCGGAATATGGGGTACTCACATAAAAGTCAGCGTAAACGGCGCCGAAGAAAATGAGCATATGCATCATCACGAGCATACACCCGAACACCATCATGAGCATAGCCATGATCACCACGAACACAGTCACGAACATCATCACCACCACAGCAGTCTCCACGATGTTGAGCATATAATCGGTCATTTAAACATATCCGAAAAGGTGAAAAATGACGCAAAGGCTGTCTATTCTCTCATTGCGGAGGCTGAAAGCAAAGCCCACAACTGCGAAATTAACCAAATACACTTCCACGAGGTGGGAACAATGGACGCCGTTGCCGATGTTGTAAGCGTATGTATGCTTATAGATGAGCTGGGAGTGGAAAATATTATTGCGTCGCCTGTAAATGTGGGAAGCGGTCAGGTAAAATGCGCCCACGGAATTCTTCCCGTTCCGGCTCCGGCAACAGCCTATATTTTAAGAGATGTGCCCATTTATAACAATGGCATTAAAAGCGAGCTTTGCACCCCCACAGGGGCGGCGCTTCTTAAATATTTTGCAAAGGAATTTAAGCCTATGCCTGTTATGAAGGTGGAAAAAGTCGGCTGCGGCTTCGGAACAAAGGACTTTGAAGAAGCCAACTGTGTCAGGGCATTCTTAGGGGAAGGTGAAGGCAAAACCGATAAAATTATTGAGCTTTCCTGCAATGTGGACGATATGACAGGGGAAAGAATTGCCTTTGCGTCTGAGAGAATTTTCGAAGCCGGAGCCGTTGAGGTTTTTACAACGCCCATAGGTATGAAAAAGAACCGTCCGGGAATTATTCTCACCGCCTTCTGCTTTGAAGATAAAAGGGAAAGTATTTTAAAGGCTATATTTAAATACACCTCAACAATAGGCATAAGAGAAAATGTTATGAACAGATATGTTCTTAACAGAAGCGAGGACATTATAGAAACAAAATACGGAAGCATAAGGGTCAAAAAATCCGAGGGCTACGGCGTTTCCAAAACAAAAGCCGAGTTTGACGATTTGGCTGAAGCCGCCCTTGAAAACAATATTGACATTTCAGAGGTTCTTCAAAACGGCTTTAAATAATAAAAAAGCAGGAATTTCAACCCGAATAATAAAATTTTTCAATAATGTTGAAAGATTTGAAAAATTTGGGTTGATTTTTATTTTAGGTTCTTGTAATATAAAATAAAAGCGTTCTCAACGGACAATCAGGCGGGCAAGCTTGCCTGCGCAGCCGGTTATCCGTTAGAGAAGTTGCTGCAGTCAACTTTTACAGCTTTGCAGACAGGTGGGAATGTGCGAAGCTCTTTATTCAGATTATATTTTGAAAAAACAAAAGGAGGATTAAAATGAGCTCTATAGAAACAAAAACAGTTAATACAATAAGAATTTTGGGCTGTGAAGCCATTGAAAAGGCTAAATCAGGTCACCCCGGCATAGTTTTGGGCGCAGCCCCCGCCCTTTATGAGCTTTGGGCAAACCATATGGTTCACAACCCTTCAAAGCCCGACTTTATAAACAGAGACAGATTTATAATTTCTTCCGGTCACGGCTCCGCTCTTCTCTATTCTATGCTGTGCGTTTTCAACTACGGCTTAACGGTTGAGGATATGAAGGGCTTCCGTCAATTAGGCACCTTGACCCCCGGTCATCCCGAATACGGTCACACAAAGGGCGTTGAAATTTCAACAGGACCTTTGGGTCAGGGTATCGCTAACGGCGTAGGTATGGCTTTGGCTGAAAGAAGCTTAGGCGCAAGGTTCAACAAGGGACCTTTAAAGCCTATTGACCACTACACCTATGTTCTCTGCGGAGACGGCTGCCTTATGGAGGGTATCTCCTACGAGGCTATGAGCTTTGCCGGCGCTCAGCAGCTTGGCAAGCTTATTGTGCTTTACGATTCAAACAATATAACAATTGAGGGCAAAACGGAAATTACATTTAAGGACGACATCAAAAAGAGAGTTAAGTCCGCAAACTGGCAGTATATCTGCGTAAATGACGGAAACAGCCTTGAAGAAATCGGACAGGCTATTGAAAAGGCTAAGGCAAAGACCGACAAGCCCACACTTATCGAGATCAAGTCCGTTATAGGCTACGGCTCGCCTAACAAGAGCGGAACCTCCGGTGTGCATGGTGCGCCTTTGGGAGCCGATGAGCTTAAAGCCACAAAGGCAAACTTAGGTCTTGACCCCGAAAAGGAATTCTTCATTGACGATGACGTTAAGGCTCATATGAAAGAGGTATGCGCTAAGCTTGAAGGTCTTGAGGAGGAAAGAAAGAAGGTTTATGAGGCTTATAAGGCAGAATATCCCGAGGACTATGCGGAGCTTGAAAAGTGGCTTGCAGGAGACTACGGCAAGGATCTCGAAAACTGTGATGATTTCTGGGCAACAGACGGCGCTTTAAGGTCAACAAGACAGTGCTCCGAAATTATTCTCAACAGAGCCGCCGACTACGTTCCTAACCTTATAGGCGGTTCCGCAGACCTTTCACCCTCTAATCTGACTGTTATGAAAAAGCGTGAATATCTCTCACCGGAAACCCCTGCCGGAACAAACATTCACTTCGGCATAAGAGAGCACGCTATGGCTTCAATTGCCAACGGTATGTATGTTCACGGCGGATTCAGACCTTATTTCGCAACCTTCTTTGTTTTCTGCGACTATCTCCGTCCGGCTTTGAGAATGCAGGGCATAATGGGTCTGCCCTTAATCGCAATTTTCTCACACGATTCAATCGGCGTAGGCGAGGACGGCCCCACTCATCAGCCCGTAGAACAGCTTGCTTCTTTGAGAAGTCTGCCCAACTACACTGTTTTCCGTCCTGCCGGACTTGCTGAGACAGCTGCGGCTTACTGCTATGCTCTTAAGTCGGAAAAACAGCCCGTTGCCATTGTTACCTCAAGACAGAACATTCCCGAGGTTCAGGGTATGGGCAAGGGCGCACTTAAAGGCGGCTATATTATAAGCGACGGCGAAAAAGCAGTTCCCGATGTTATTCTTATGGCAAGCGGCTCAGAGCTTCCCCTTATTGAGGAAGCCGCAAAGACACTTTCATCTGAAGGTCTTTCAGTTAGATGTGTAAGTATGCCCAGCTTAGACGTTTTTGAAATGCAAAGCGATGAATATAAGGAAAGCGTTCTGCCAAAGGCTTGTACAAAGAGACTTGCCGTTGAAGCCGGTTCAAGCTTCGGCTGGCATAAATATGTAGGTCTTGAGGGCGACACAATTACTATCGATAACTACGGCGTTTCCGGCAAGTTTGTTGACCTTTTCAAGAAATACGGCTTTACCTATGATAATGTAGTTGAAAAGGCTAAAAACCTTTTGTAAAAGCTCATTCCAACTCACATAATATAAGCGGTTTTTTATTTACAGGTGTATCTCCTACCCTCAGAGCATTTTTTATAATCTCTGCGGCGGCGGTACACCTGTTTTTGTCTGCGGCAAAAACAACGGCGATTGTTTCGCCTTCTTCAACTCTGTCCCCCAAACGTTTTTTCATAATAATTCCGGCGTTATAATCTATTTTGTCGGTTTTTAAAAGTCTCCCTGCTCCCAAAGCCACGGAGGCTTTTCCTATTTTATAGGTGTCGATTTCCGAAACAAAGCCGCTTGTCTCCGCTTTAACCTCAAGACTTTCCGCTGCAGTTCCCATAAGGCTGTAATCAGTAAGAACATTGGGATTTCCGCCCTGAAGGCTTATAAGCTCTTCGAATTTTTCAAGCCCCTTTCCGTTAGCTATGTTTTTATTCAGCATTTCAAGCCCTTCGGCATTATTTTCCGCAATGCCGCCCAAAACAAGCATTTTGCTCCCCAGTGCAAGAGCAACGGTTTTAAGGTCATTATCAACATTTCCCTTTAAAATTTCCGCCGCTTCAATGACCTCTAATGAATTGCCTATGTAATTTCCCAAGGGCTGATTCATATCCGTTATAAATGCGGCTGTTTTCTTCCCTGCCCTTTCGCCTGCCGCAAGCATAGTTTTCGCCAGCTTTTCGGCGTCCTCCGGGGTTTTCATAAATGCACCGCTGCCCCACTTTACGTCAAGAACAATTGCGTCTGCTCCTGCGGCGAGCTTCTTGCTCATTATGCTGGCGGCAATCAGAGGAATACTCTCCACAGTGCCTGTTACATCTCTCAGGGCATAAAGCACCTTATCCGCCGGGGCTAAGTCCTCAGTCTGCCCCATTATGACTATTCCGCTTCGGTTCACCTGTTTAAAAGCCTGCTCCGCCGATAGTTCAACCCTCATCCCCGGGATAGCTTCAAGCTTATCCAATGTTCCCCCGGTATGCCCTAAGCCCCTTCCGCACATTTTTATTACGGGAAGCCCCAAGGACGCCGCCAAGGGCGCAAGTATTAATGTAGTTGTGTCCGCAACTCCCCCTGTACTGTGCTTGTCAACCTTTATGCCTTCAATAGGGCTTAAGTCCAAAGCTTTCCCCGAATGAGCCATTTCACAGGTCAAAACAGCCGTTTCTTCATGGTCAAGCCCCTTTATGCAAATCGCCATAAGAAGGGCAGAAATTTGATAGTCGGGAA